>DATCGB010000289.1:0-31608 GCA_036509155.1 Candidatus Tumulicola sp.
GGCGGCAGCCGCGCCGGGATGACGCGTTTGAAGGTGCATACCGTTAACGAAAGCAGAATCAAGCCGACGATCCCGACGTACCACGGCGAGTGGTAGATGTTGTCAAAGCCCAAACGCAGGATCGCCCGCGCGATCGGCGCGGCATAGCTCGCGAAATAGACGCTCGGATCTTTGCCCTGGTCGACGAGAACGCCGATCAGCGTCAGAACGCCCCAGACGACGAAAAGCGAAACGGCGAACAGAACGTTGCCGAACGTGCGGACGAAGTCGTTGTAAAACGTCGTCACGCGCGAGTTTTCAAGACGCGTCATTCGGCTCGGCGCCACGTCCGTTCGAGCAGCACGATGACCCAGATCGAGACTTCGTAGAGTACGTACATGGGCGTCGCGAGGAGCGCCATCGTCAGCGGGTTGCCGTCGGGCGCCGCGATGCCGCCGGCCACGAAGAAGCCGAAGATTGCCTGACGGCGATAGCGTTTCAGCAGGGGCGCGTTCACGACGCCCAGCCGCGCCAGGCCGATAAGCACGATCGGCGTCTGAAAGACGATTGCAAAGAGCGCGAGCAGGATGATGACGAAGTTCAGCGTCGCGGCGATTCCGAACGTCGGCGTGGCGACGGCGTCGGTGATGTGCAGCAGGGCGGCGATCACGCGCGGGACGACGACGAAATGTGCGAACGCGAGGCCGGTCAGCGCCAGCAGCAGCGAGGGCACGACGAACGCATAGACCATGCGGCGCGTCCGCGGGTGGACGGCCGGAACCACGAACATCCACAGCTGGTGCATCAGGACCGGCATCCCAAAAATAACTCCGGCGACTAGCGAGAGTTTGAATTCGGTGAAGATGACGTCGGCCGGTCCGAACGCGTGGAGCGTAATTCCGGGAAAATACTCGTTGGTCATCCATTTGATGACGAACTGCGACGGCCAGAACAGCAAAACCGCGATCCCGCCGACGGTCGCGATCGCGATCAGAAGACGGCTACGGAGCTCCCGCAGGTGCTCCGTAAACGGCATCTCCTTCTGATCCCAGGGCGTCTCGTCGTCGGCTCGGGCCGGCGGCCGCTCCAGCAGCACTAGCTAGGAACTCAGCGTGCCTTTGCCCGGGGTCGGCGGCGGCACCGTGTCGCCCGTCATCGAGCCGGCCTCGACGTTATTCATCAGGTCGGCGTGCTGCTCGGCGCCGCGTTGGCGCGCTTCCTCGCGCGCGCGGTTCGCCGCCTCGTCGGCCTCGATCTGTCCCATCACGAACTCTTTTTTCGCCTGACCCGCGCTGCGGGCCAGTTTGGGCAGCTTGTCGGCGCCGAAGAGCAGCGCGCCCACGACCAGGATGCCGATGATGATCGGCGCGTCGATGAACGCTAAAATTGGATGAATCGCCATGACCGTCTCCTTACTAATTAACCCTATTCTACGAGCAGGGCGTCGGCGAGTTTCGCCAACTCTTCCTTCGCCGCGCCCGGCGCAATCGGCTCTAACGCAGCTTTTGCCCGCTCGACGTAGCCGGCGATCTGCGCGTGAGTTGCCGCCAAGCCGCCTTGGCGCCGGATCCCGGCGACGATCGCGGGAATGCCCTCGTTGGCGCTCCCGTCGTAGAACCGCCGAACGTCGTCGCCGAAGCCGGCGTCGCCGGCCGCCAGCGCCTGAATCAGCGGAATCGTAACCTTGCGCTCGGTGAGGTCGTTGCCGACGGGTTTGCCGAGCGAGCGTTCGTCCGCGGTCACGTCGAGCAGATCGTCTTTCATTTGAAACGCTACGCCGAACGCGTCGCCGAACGCGCGCAGGCCGGCGACTTCGCGCCGGCCGGCACCGCCCATGATCGCACCGCATTGCGCCGACGCGGCAAACAGGGAGGCGGTTTTCTTGCGGGCGATTTCGACGTAGGCGGCCAGCGATAAACCGAGATCGCCGAGTGCTTGCAACTGCAGCACTTCGCCGTCGCAAATGTCGGCCAGCGTGGCCGAAAGCACGTGCGGAATCGGGTGCGGGTAGTCGGCGGTGACGTTCTTGAAAATCCACGCAAACAGGTAGTCGCCGGCCAGTACGCTGACGCGATTGCCGTAATCGACGGCGGTCGCGTTCACACCGCGCCGCGTGCGGGCGTTGTCTACGACGTCGTCGTGGATCAGCGTCGCCACGTGAATGAGTTCCATGTAGGCGGCCAGGTGGAGTTGGTCGACCGCCTTTCCCCCGCAGGCGGCGGCGGCGAGCAGCGTGATTCGCGGCCGCAGACGCTTTCCGCCGGCCGCCAGCATGCGCTTCACGGCTTCGGTGATGATCGGATTGTCGGTCGAAAAGGTGGTTCGGAAGAACGATTCGACCAGCCCGTGCAGGTCGGCTCCGCCGGCCGGGGTCGCGTCGGCGCCGCGAATGCGGGCGTCGCTCAAGATTTGGTCCCGTAGTGCACGGCGATGGCGCCGCCCATCAGGGGCAAGTATCCGGCGTCGGCGAACCCGGCGCCGGTAAAACGCGCGCGAAGCTCCGGCGCGTTGGGGTGGTGCGTCAACGAGTTGGGAAGATACGTATACGCCTGCCGCGAGCCGCCCACGATGCCGCCGACCAAGGGCACGACGCCGTAAAAATAGAGATCGAACGCCCGTTTCCAGATTTTGTTGGGGGCTTTGCTGACGTCCAGGTTGACGAAGCGCGCTCCCGGCTTGAGCACGCGCCAAATCTCGCGCAGCACGCGGTCGACGTCGACGACGTTGCGCAGACTGAAACCCATGGTCGCTCCGTCGAACGTATCGTCGCCAAACGGCAGCGCCATCACGTCGCCTTCGACGAAGGCGGGATTGCCGCGCGCTTCGCGGGGAGCGCGCGCGCGAGCGCGGTCCAGCATCGGAGCGCAAAAATCGATCCCGGTAACGTCGAGCTTCGGATCGACCCGCAGCAAATGGAAGACGACGTCGCCGGTTCCGCAGCAGAGATCGAGCACGCGTCCGGCGGCCGGGGGTGCCAGTAAGGCGATCGCTCGGCGCCGCCAGCGTTCGTCGAGACCGGCGGTGAGGACGCGATTGGCGGCGTCGTAACGCGGCGCGATGCGCGCGAACATCTCGCGCACGAAAGCCCCTTTGTCGCCGCCGTTCGGCCGGCCGCTGATCGGAGTCGAAGTCATCGGTGTCGGCCTGCTTTCCAGCGGCCGGGCCCCTCTCCTGGCGCTTTGCCTCCTAGATTTCACGACGTTTGTCGGGATTGCGGGTCCGATGGTTCAACTCAGTTCTGCCCGGGAAGTCCTGGCGGCGCTTTCGGCTGCCGAGCGCGTCGACGTTCTCGCCTACACGCTGCGACGGGGACCCGTGCTGCACGGGCTGGAAGCCGCGGCGCGCCGCGGCGCGCACGTGCGCGTTCGTCTCGAAGGCGTTCCGTACGGCGATTCGAGTGGTTCCTTCGCGCGCGAGAACCGGCGCATCGTCGACGAACTCGCGCGTGCCGGAATCGACGCGCAGTTGGCGCGCGTCGGCCCGCGTGCCGCCGACGAAGCCCCGGTGCACGCCAAGGCGATCGTGGCCGACGACAGGCTCTTTCTCGACGACCGTAACTGGGGCGATAACGACTTCGTCGTATGCGATCGCGATCCGGCCGCTGCGCGCGCGGTGCTCGACGCCATGGACGGCGACGCGCACGCCGGCGGCTGCCCGTCGTTTGCGATCGAAAAACGCGACGCGCTCGCGCGCGAAGCCGACCTGCTCCATTCCTCCAAAGCGGGCGACCGCGTCATCATCGAAAGCGAATCGTTCGGTTACGACAACCCGGTGTACGCCGCGTTGGACGCGCTAGGTAAAAGCGGGGTCACCCCGCGCCTGCTCGTTTCGTCCCGCGAAGCGGCATCGAATTCGCGCGAACGCAAGGCCCTCGACCGGTTGGCACGCGACGGCGTTGCGATTCGCCTTTGCCGGGATTCCGAAAAGTTTGCGCTGGCCGGCGAACGCGCGTGGCTCGGTTCGGCGAACGCGTCGCCGGCTTTCGGGACGCCCGACATGATCGATTGGGGCCTGTGCACGGACGATCCCGCCACCGTCGCCGCCGCGCGCGCCGCCGTCGAAGCGCGCTGGAACTCGGCCAGACCGCTAAAAACCTCGTGCTCAGTTGCAGGCAGCGGATTCTGCTAGATTCCGAACAGCTCTTTCGCATTGCGATCGGTCACCGAAACGACGTCGTCGATCTCGACGCCCAGCACGTCGGCGAGTTTGGATGCGACGTGGGGCAAGAAGGCGGGCTCGTTGCGTTGGCCGCGTACCGGGACGGGGGCGAGATACGGACAGTCGGTTTCGAGCACGATCGAACCGAGGCCCACGGCCCGCACGGCTTCGCGCAGGCCGCCGGCATTCGCAAACGTGACGACGCCGCCGATCCCGAGCGTCAACCCGAAGTTCCCGGTCAGCTCGCGAGCCTGCTCGGCGTTGCCGGTAAAACAGTGCACGACGCCGCGCGTGCCGGGCGGAAACTCCGCGCGCAGGATCGCGACGAAATCGTCGTAGGCGTCGCGCTGGTGAAAAATCAGCGGCAGGCCGCGGTCGCGCGCGAACCGCAGCTGCGAACGCAGAACCGCCGCCTGCGCGTCGTGCGGGCTGTGGGCGTAGTAATAATCGAGCCCGGTTTCGCCGATCGCCACGATCGGAGCGTCTCCGAACAGCGGCGCGAAGGCCGCGGGGATATCGGCCGGCGCATCCTTGGCTTCGTGCGGGTGAATCCCGATGGAGGCGGACAGGCCGTAGCGTTTGGCGGCGTCGATCGCGCGGTTGCTGTCGGCCAGATCGCATCCAACCGCGAGCATGTGCGTCACGCCCGCCGCGCGCGCGCGGGCGACCGTCGCGTCGCGGTCGCCGTCGTAGCGCGGGTCGTGGAGGTGTCCGTGTGTGTCGATCACGGCGCGGGCGGCAACTCGATGCGCGGGAAAAGCGCCTCGCCGGTGGCGATCGTCGCGCCTGACTCGAGGCCGCCCCAGGCCGCCAGCGACGTAGCCCAGTCCGCGGCGATGTCGGCACTCGTGCCCAGGCGCCGCCACATTTCTTCCATTCGTTCCGGCATTACCGGATGCAGCAGGATCGCCAGCCAGCGCAGACCTTCGCATAGGTCGTAGAGAAGCGCGTCCAGTTCGTCGTCGCGCCCTTCCTTAAATAAGACCCAGGGCTTGCGTTCGTCGACGGCCCGGTTCAGTGCGCTCACCAGCTCCCACGCCGCCTCGAGCGCTTCGCGGAAGCGCAACCCCAAAACGTGCTCGCGCATTTCTTCCGGCAGCCGGGCGAAGCGGGCTCCGAACTCATCCGGGCGGCTCGGTCGTGCCGGGACCCGGCCGGCGCGATACTTCTGCACCATCGACGCCGTGCGGTGCAAGAGATTGCCGAGGTCGTTGCCGAGGTCGCTGTTGTGACGCTGCGCAATTTTCTCTTCCGAATACGAAAAATCGCTGCCGAAGGGCGCTTCGCGCAGGAGAAAATACCGCAGCGAGTCGGCGCCAAAACGCTGCGCGAGTGCGAACGGATCGACCGCGTTGCCCAAGCTCTTGCCCATCTTTTGACCGTCGACGGTAATCCAGCCGTGCGCGAAAACCAGGTCGGGGGCCGCCTCGCCGATCGACCACAGCATGGCGGGCCAGATGAGCGTGTGAAAGCGGGCGATTTCTTTGCCGATCAGTTGCACCGACGCCGGCCAATAGGTCGCGAACGCTGCCGGATCGGTCGACCACCCGATCGACGAGATGTAGTTGAGCAGCGCGTCGAACCACACGTAGATGACGCCGCCGCCGCCCGGTACCGGGATGCCCCACTCCAAGTTGGTGCGCGTAATCGAGAGGTCGTCGAGCCCCTCCTCGAGCAGCGCCATCATTTCGTTGTAGACGCTCTTGGGGCGAACCCACCGCGGGTGCGCGCGAAAGTGTTCGATCAGCCGGTCGCGATATTTCGAAAGACGGAAAAACCAGTCGTCCTCCGAGATCCGCGCCACCTCGCGCCCGCAGGTCGGACAACGGCCGTCGACGAGTTTGGATTCGGGCCAAAACGTCTCGTCGTTGACGCAGTACCAGCCCTCGTACTTGCCGAGATAGACGTCGCCGTTCTCGCGCATGCGCTCGAAAACGGCCTGCACCACCTGTTCGTGGCGTGGCTGCGTGGTGCGGATGAAGTCGTCGTACGCGACGTGATACGCGCTAAAAAGCGCTTTCCAGCGCGGAACGAGTTCGTCGCACCACGCTTTAGGCGTCATGCCGGCGGCGGCCGCCGCATTGGCGACTTTCTGGCCGTGTTCGTCGGTACCGGTGACGAAGCGCGCCGGGCCGCTCGTCCGGGCCGTGCGCGCCAGCACGTCGGCAACCACCGTGGTGTAGGCGTGTCCGATATGCGGATTGCCGCTGATGTAATAAATCGGCGTGGTGACGTAGTAGGCGTGGGTCATGGCCGGGTGACCCTTTCGGCGGACGTTGCGGCTCCCTTGCCGCCGGTCTTGCGCGCGCTCGCGCGGGCGTAGAGATCGCCGCGGTCGCCGTACCCGCGGCGGGCCAGGCGTTTTGCGATATCGCCGACGCGACAGTTTTCCGCCAGCAGCGCGTCGATTTCCGCGTCGGCGTCGCCGTCCGACGGCCGATGCGGGGAAGCGTCGGGCAACTCGTACGGAGCCACCGCAAAGGCGATCTCGCCGCGCACCGGCTCGCTCAGCTCGGCGGCTACCCGCGCCGGCGTTCCGGCCGCCTGCTGCTCGTGCAGCTTGGTGTACTCACGCACGAGAAAAATCTCGGCGTCGGGAGCAATCGCCGCCAGGTCGGCGAGCGCCGCGCGAATGCGCCCGGGCGATTCGTACCAGAGGGTGGTCGCGTCGCCCCCGCGCAGCGCGCGGGCGAAAGCCTCGCGCCGGGCGCGCGACGCGCGCGGCGGGAATCCTTCGAATGAAAAACGCCGCAACGAAAAGCCGGAGAGCACCGCAACGCCGAACGCCGCGCTCGGCCCGGGCAGCACTTCGACGCTCACGCCGGCCGCTCGAGCGGCCCTTACCAGCGCGGTGCCCGGATCCGAAATGCCGGGCATGCCCGCGTCGCTGGTGACCGCCACCAGCGCGGTGCGCGCTCGTTCGACAATCCCCGGCGTCGCGCCGGCGGCGTTTTGCTCGCGGTAGCTCCACAGCTCCCGGCCGGCGATGCCCAACGCCTGAAGCAGCCGGCGCGCTACCCGCGTATCCTCGGCAACGATCAGATCCGCATCCCGCAAAACGTCCAAGGCGCGAAGCGTCACGTCGCGCAAATTTCCCAGCGGGGTCGGAACGAACACGAGCGGCATGGTGCGGGCTTCGACGCCGCTCCTGCCGGTACTTACGCCAAGAAGGAGCTGCCGCTCGCCGCCGCGCAGTCGGCCCTAGCCCTACTTGCTTATCGTTCAAACGATGTGGAGGTTCTTGCATGGACAGCGATAGCGTCGCAAACGCCACTGCCGCCGGCATGTTCGGCATCATCATGGTGGTGGTGGTCGTCGCGTGTGCGCTTACGGTCTTCTTCGCATGGCTATTCTGGCGAGTTTTTGCGAAGACCGGAATGAACGGTGCGCTTGGCCTGCTGTGCCTCGTCCCATCCGTCGGACCGTTGATCTGCCTACTGATCCTCGCTTTCAGCCGGTGGCCGATCGAGGACGTGCTCGCGGCACACGGCGGCTTTATTCCGCCGCCCGGCGGGATGGTTCCGCCGCCGCCGCCGCCGCCGGCCGCACCACCCGGGTCGTCGGTTATGCCGACCTAGGAGTTTGCTGCACTTCGGCGATCCAGTCTTCGACGTCGGCGGACTTCGATGGAAGGATCGCCGAGAGGTTTTCGGCACCGCTGCCGGTGACCGCGAGGTCGTCTTCGATGCGCACTCCGATGCCGCGGAAGCGTTCCGGCACGGTCGCGTCGTCCGGCTGAAAATAAAGCCCCGGTTCGACGGTTAGAACCATGCCTCTGCGCAGTTTTCCGTAGCGGTACTCTTGGCTGCGGGCCTGCGCGCAGTCGTGCACGTCGAGCCCGAGCATGTGGCTGACGTTGTGCAGCGTATAGCGCCGGTAAAACGCGCGTTCCGAATCGAGCGCCTCGTCCAACGAAACGTTGAGTATCCGTAAGTCGATCAGTCCTTGCGCGAGCACCCGCATGGCGCGCCGGTTGGGCTCCAGGAAGTCGTTCCCCGGAACTACGGCGGCAATTCCGGCTCGCTGCGCCTCCCAGACGAGGTCGTAGATCGCGCGCGCTTCGCCCGAAAAACGGCCGGAAATCGGCAGCGTTCGCGTGACGTCGGCAGTATACAGCGAGTCGCACTCGACGCCCGCGTCCAGCAGCAAAAGCGCGTCCGGCCGCAGGGCGCCGTCGTTGCGGTTCCAGTGCAGGGTGCAGGCGTGATGGCCGGCGGCCGCGATCGTTAAGTAGCCGACGTCGTTGCCTTCGACCCGCGCGCGGCTCCAAAACGCGGCTTCGATTTCGCGCTCGCTCGTGGCGACGCGCATGGTCCGGATGGCATCCTCGAAACCGCGCTTGGTGATCGCGCAGGCCGTGCGCAACTCGGCAAGCTCGTAGTCGTCCTTCAAAAGCCGCATCTCGGAAAGGCGCGTCGCCAGCTCGGCGTCGCCCGCGCTTTCTTCCAAGCGGCCGTCGACGCTCGCATGGACGCCGCGCACGACCGCTCGGGCGGCGCGGGTGTCGCTAAGCTCCTGCAGGTAGGGCGCCGCCGCTTGAAGCGGCCGGCACGCGTCGGCACCGTAATACGCGGCACTCTCGTCGACGCCGCGATGGCGCCCAACCCAAAGTTCGCCGTGCCGGCGGTCGGTGAAAAATTCCGCCGTGCCGCGGTTGTGCTCGCGTACGAAGAGGACGGTTCGATGCTCCGCGCCGTCGGGTTCCATCACGAGCAGCGCTTCGGGTTCGCCGTCGCCCATCAAATATGCGAAGTCGCTCGAGGTTCGAAACCGAAAGAACGTATCGTTTGCGCGGACGCGTTCGTCGCCGGCTGGAATGACGAGGTAAGCCCCGGGGTACGCGCGCGACAGCACGGCGCGACGTTCGCGCAGGCGCGCGAGCTGCGGATGCACTTCGGCCGCGAGCGGACGGTCGATCCACCCGGCGGCCATGAACTCGACCAGCGCGGCCGGCGTGTCCGGGTCGTGACCGGCTCGCGACGGCGCCGGGGGAGAGCCGGTCGTTCCTTCGTTGCGCATGATGCTGGGAGGTTCGCTCCGACGAGATTTCCCGGCCTGCTAGTCGAAGGAAGCCGGATGAAGATCGACGTGCGAGCCAACGACACGCTGGCCAACGAACGGACGTACTTAGCGTACGTGCGGACCGCGCTTGCCTTTATCGCGTTCGGATTCGTGATCGCGCGATTTTCGCTCTTCGCGCGCGAATTTTCGGCGCTGGTTCACGCCGGTGCAAGCAAAGAGGGGCTGTCCACGGCGTTTGGAACCGGCATGGCCGCATTCGGCGTCCTGGTCGCGATTCTGGGGGCCTGGCGATACGCTGCCACCGACCGGGGTCTGCGCGAAGGCCGGGTGGTGGCGCTCTCGTCGGTGACCGGTTATCTGATTTCGCTGTTCATCGTGGCGGTCGGCAGCGTGGTTGCGATCGCCCTGCTGGCGTATCACTAGACAACGTCGAGCCCGAGGTCGAGCGCCGGTGCGCCGTGAGTCAGCCACCCGACGCTGACGATATCCACGCCGCTCCGGGCGACCGCGGCGACGGTTTCGCGACTGACCCCTCCGCTGGCCTCGGTGAGTAGCTGCCGGTTCGCGATCCGAACCGCTTGCGAAAGCTGCTCGGGCGTCATGTTGTCGAGAAGCACTGCATCGATCGGTTCTTCGAGCGCCGCACGCAGTTGCTCGAGCGTGTCGACCTCGACTTCGATTTTTACCATGTGGCCGGCGTGCGCGCGGACCGCGGCGACGGCAGCGCGGATCGAACCAGCCAAGGCGAGATGGTTGTCTTTGATCAGCACGGCGTCATCCAGACCGAAGCGGTGGTTCGCTCCCCCGCCGGCCCGAACCGCATATTTTTCGAGCACGCGCAGCCCCGGCGTCGTCTTACGCGTGTCCGCGACGCGGGCGTGCGTTCCGGCAACGAGATCGACGAACGCGCGGGTAGCCGTCGCGATGCCGGACAACCGACAGAGCAAATTAAGGGCCGTACGTTCGCCGGTCAGAATGGTGCGCGCGCTGCCGCGTATGTCGGCTATCGATTGCCCGGCCGCGACCCGTTCGCCGTCGCGAACCAGGACGGTCGTTTCGATCGATGCGTCGAGCAGCGTAAAAGCGAGCGTCGCCGCCCCGATGCCGGCGATAACGCCGGGTTCGCGCGCGACGATGAGCGCGCGGGCGCGCCGCTCGGGCGAAACGATCGCGTCGGTGGTAAGGTCGTTGCCGTGCGCGAGGTCTTCGAGCAACGCGGCCCGCACGATCGGCTCGATAACGAGGCGGATGGGCTCAAGCAAGGCTGCGAAGCCGCGTGAACGAGCGTTTGGCAAAAGCTTCGTCGGTTTGCGCGTAATCGCTGCGAAAGTGGCTGCCGCGGCTTTCGGGGCGGGCCAGCGCGGCCTCGGCGACGAGCCGTCCGACCGCGAGCAAGTTGCGCAGCTCGTAGCCCGCGTGGGGAAACGACGCGTCCAGCTCGGAGATGCGCAGCAGCGCTTCGCGCAGACCGCGCTCGTGGCGAACCAAGCCGACGTTCGCGTACATCACGTTGCGCAGATCGCTAATCGCCTGCGCTTCTTTGCGTTCGAGCGCGATTACGCGGTCGTGAGAAAGCGTGGGCCGCCGGCCGTCGGGGATGGCGGCGTTTCTAACGTCTTCGGCCACGCGCGAGCCGTACACTAACGCTTCGAGCAACGAGTTGCTCGCGAGCCGATTGGCGCCGTGCACGCCCGTCGCGCTGGTCTCGCCGCACGCCCACAGGCGCGCGAGCGACGCGCGGCCCCATTCGTCGACCGCGATTCCGCCCATGTGATAGTGGGCAGCCGGCGCGACCGGAATGTTCTGTACGCGCGGATCGATTCCAGCCGCGATGCAGAATCCGAACACGGTTGGAAAGTCTTCCGGAAAGCGCGAACCGATGGCCGCGCGCGCGTCCAGCCCAACCGTGCGGCCGCGCTGGAGCTGTTCGAAGATGGCGCGGGCGACGACGTCGCGCGGGCCGAGTTCGGCGTCGGGATGAATTCCGAGCATAAAGCGCTCGCCGAGATCGTTGACGAGCACCGCTCCCTCGCCGCGAACCGCTTCGCTGACCAGCGGCATCGGATCGCGCCCGATGGCCAGCGCGGTCGGGTGGAACTGCACGAACTCCATGTCGGCGAGCAGCGCCCCGGCGCGCGCCGCCATTGCGATGCCGTCGCCGGTGGCCTGAACGGGATTGGTCGTGTACCGGTACAGACGGCCGATGCCGCCGGTTGCCAGAATCACGGCGCCGGCGGTAAATGCGGTCGCCTCGCCGCCGGCGTTGTTTTGACCGTAGACTCCGCAGACCCGATCGTCGCCGACGATCAGGTCGGAAGCGGTGACGTCCTCGGCGACTTCGATGGAGGGATGCGTCGATACGGCTTCGATCAAGGCGCCCAAAATGGCGTGCCCGGTGGCGTCGCCGCCGGCCTTGACGATCCGGCGGCGCTGGTGTGCGGCCTCCCGCCCGAGCGCGAGTTCGCCCGCGGCGTCGCGATCGAAAGCCGCCCCGAGTTCGAGCAGCTCCTCAATCCGCGCGGGCGCGTCTTGGGTGAGAATCGCGACGATTTTCTCGTCGCTGATGCCGGCCCCGGCGCGCTGCGTGTCGATGGCGTGAAGGCTGGGCGAATCGTCCTTGCCCATAGCTGCAGCGATTCCGCCCTGCGCCCAATCGGTCGCCGCGCCCTTTCCGAGGCGCGTCTTGCACAACACGGTGACCTTTAGCGGCGCGAGCTTAAGTGCGGCCATCAGCCCGGCAATGCCGGCGCCGACTACCAATACGCCGCTGCGAACTTCTTTCATCTTAGTCGCGCATCTTAGTCGCGCGGGTGGCGGCTAAATTCGAGCATGCGTTCCACCGAGCGGCGCGCACGTTGTGCGATCTCCGGGTCGATCGTAATTTCGAACTCCATCGCTTCGAGCGAGTGAAGCACCTTGGGCAGCGTGTTGCGTTTCATGTGCGGGCAGAGGTTGCACGGGCGCACGAAATCGATCGACGGATAGCGCCCCGAAACGTTGTCGGCCATCGAACACTCGGTCATCAGCAGTACGCGCGGGCGAACGCCGCCGGTTTCCGCGCCGCTCAGCTCGCCCACGTATTCGGTCATGCCTTGCGTCGATCCGACGAAATCGGCCTCGGCCAGCACGTCGGGCGGACACTCCGGGTGCGCGATGACGACCAACTTTGGATCGTCTTGCCGAAAACGGCGAACGTCGTCGCCGCTAAAGCGTTCGTGCACTTCGCAGTGCCCCTTCCACGCGACGACCTCGACGTCGGTTTTCGACGCAACGTATTTGGCGAGATACTCGTCGGGAAGGAAGACGACGCGCGGGACCCCCAGCGCTTCCACGATTTGCACGGCGTTGCCGCTGGTGACGCAAACGTCCGATTCGGCTTTGACTTCGGCCGACGTGTTGACGTAGGTAACGATCGGGACGCCCGGATATTTTTCGCGCAGCAGCCGCACGTCCGCCCCGGTAATCGAATCGGCCAGCGAGCATCCCGCTTTCAAATCCGGAACGAGCACCGTTTTGCTCGG
Source organism: Candidatus Tumulicola sp. (assembly GCA_036509155.1). GTDB lineage: Bacteria > Vulcanimicrobiota > Vulcanimicrobiia > Vulcanimicrobiales > Vulcanimicrobiaceae > Tumulicola. The sequence goes on from DATCGB010000289.1 coordinate 12,681, forward strand.
GTTGACGAGCTTGGCGGTTTCCGCCATGAAATGCACGCCGCACAGAACGATGACGTCGGCATCGGTTTCGGCCGCCTTCATGGCTAGCGCCAGGGAGTCGCCCACGATGTCGGCGACCGTGTAGAAAATCTCCGGCACCTGATAGTTGTGGGCCAAGATGACGGCCTTACGCTCGCGCTTCAAGCGATTGATCGCCGCGACGTAGGGAGCGTGGATCGGCCACTCGACGCGCGGAATCACGTGGGCCACGCGCTCGAAGATCGGGTCGGTTTCGGCGGCGACGTCGCGGGTGTAAGGCAGGTCGATAACGCTCATGGTGCTCGTGGTAGGAGGTTGCGGCCGGATGGCCGCCGCCCCTGCACCTTACAAAACCTTGGCGGCACCGGCGGTTTCCGCGAGAAACTGCGTCAGCAACGCGTAGAAGGCGTCCGGTTGATCCAACATCGCGAAATGCCGCGCGGGTGCGATCGGTTCGACCTTCGCCGCCGATGCCCCGGAGAGCATGCTCCGGTAGAACGCTAAAGTCTGCGCTTCGGTGAGCCCCAAGCTCGCGTAAAAGTCGGGGTCGTACGGCATGATCTCCAAGACCGGAATAGTAATTTTCGAAAGGCTCGGGCGCAGATCGGTGGTCAGGTCTTCCTGGAGCCACGCGGCTACCGCCTTCGGATCGCTTCTGGCCTCCAGAACGGCGGTCGGTTCGACCAGACTCTTCTCGCGCGTTCCGATCGTCCGCATAAAATTCATTTCATAGGCGAGCGCTTTGGCGGAGTCAAGCGACCCATACTGCGCGGCCGCCTGCTGCGCCAGGGTGGCACGCTCTTGCGGCGTTTTGCTGGCGAGCGGCGGAAAGATCGGCAGGCCGTCGACGGCGACGATCGCGCGCAGACGTTCCGGGTGCTGCTCGGCCAGCAGCAATGCCAGCGTTCCGCCGAGGCTGTGTCCGACGACGACTGGGGATGCAATACGTTCGCTCGCCAGCATCCGCCAGAAATCCGCCGCAAAAGTTGAGAAAAGCGGCCGTTTCGACGTAGCCGGACGCCCGTCGAATCCGGGCAACGTGATCGAATAGATCGTGTACGTGGGCGAAAAATGCGCGATCGTGCCGTACCACGCCCACGCGCCGCTCCCCAGTCCGGGGATCAGCACGAGCGATTGCGGGCCGCTGCCGTAACGGTCGACGTGCAAGCTGCCGGCGTCGAACGAGGCGGCCGGAACCGGGGCGGGCGGCAGCGCCGCCGCCGGCGCGCGCGACGTGCCGGCGAACGCGAGCGTCAAGCCGAGCGCTGCGACGCGGAGTTGTTGGGAACGATTCATCGATGGATTCTCCTTAAAGATAGACTCTTAGTCGGTCGCGTCGGCGTCGAAAATATCCTCGACGGACTGGCTGAAGACTTTTCCGATTTTGAATGCGAGCGGCAGGCTGGGCGCGTATTTGCCGGCTTCGAGCGCGACGATCGTTTGGCGGGCGACGCCCAGCCGGTCGGCCAGTTCGGCTTGCGACCAGTCCCGTTCGGCGCGTAGAACCTTCAGGCGATTTTTCACCGGTAACGTCTCGCGACGAAGATGCGGGCGATCGCCCACGAGCCCATGACCGCCAGCCACGTAAACCAGGCCGATGGATGCGGCAGTCCGGTCGACTCGAGAAAGGCATAGGTCACCGCTAGGAGCGCCGTAACGCCGCCGGCAATTGCCAGCGATTCGGTGACGATCCTCCGCTGGAACTCATCGGTTTCTCGAAAGTACCGGATGAAAATCGGGACCATGAAGGCGATCGGAATCAACGGCGCCAGGATCAGAAGGTAGCGCAGCGCGCCGTGCGGCTGGGCATAGTTGACGTAGCCGATCGCCGCGAACAGGACGGCCACGTAGGCGATCGCGGCGAGGCTGAAGCCGGTGAGATACCTACGGTTGGCGCGAGTGGTGGGATTGGGATCGCTCATCCCCCCGGATTGTATGCTACACATTACAATATGTCAAGTTAAGCGTACTTTATGTACGCTGAAATAGACAGTTCTTTGCCTTTGCCTTCCATGCCCCCGAGGCCTTGGATGAAAGTCATTTTCAGTTTGAGGTCGACGGAGTAGAGTGGGTAAGCGGCCTGCGCGCTGCCCTTGGGCCCGGTCGGGCCGAAGAAAATCGCTGCTTCAAAGAAAAGGTTAGGTTTTATCGATGTTGGCTCAGGTTGGTCAGGCGGCTCCGGATTTTACGCTCCCGAGCACGAAAGGCGCTACGTCTGCGAAGAATCTCGGTAAGGAGATTCGGCTGATGGACTATCGCGGGAAATGGCTCGTGCTGTTCTTTTATCCGCTCGATTTCACGTTCGTCTGCCCGACGGAGATCACGGCGCTCTCGGATCGCGCCGACGAATTTCAAGAGTTCGATACCGAGATTCTCGGATGCTCGACGGATTCGGTCTTCAGTCACTGGGCGTGGCTCAACACGCCGCGCGAAAAGAACGGCATCGCCGGAACCACGTATCCCCTGCTGGCCGATTTCACCAAGGAAACGGCGCGCGCGTACGGCGTTCTCGACGAATCCAGCGGCGCGGCGAAACGCGGTCTGTTCATCGTAGATCCCGACGGCGTGCTGAAATACGCGGTCGTAAGCGACGACAACGTCGGCCGCAGCGTTGACGAGACGATGCGCGTTCTGCAGGCCCTTCAAACCGGCGGATTGTGTCCGGCAAACTGGGCGCCCGGCCGCGAGCTGATCGTCGTCTAATGGCGTTGCGGATGCGCAGCCCCCTCCCGTCGTTTGCGGGGGCTGCGGCGTGGGTTAACCGCGAGGTTTCGCTCGAGGAACTGCGCGACCGCCCGGTCGTGGTGTCGTTCTGGTCGATGAGCTGCTATCTTTGTCACGAAAACGCCGAGTTGGTCGCAGCATGGCGCGACCGGTTCGCCGCCCGTGGCGTCGCGTTTGTGTCGATTCACCAACCGCGCAATCCGGACGAACTCGACGTGGAGGCCGTCACCAAAGATGGGCTCGAGGAGATGCACCTGACGCAGCCAGTCGCAATCGACAGCGCGCACGCGATCGTCGGCCGGTTCGCAAACGAGTTCGTCCCGGCGTTCTACGTTTTCAACCGTCGGCACGAGCTGCGCCACTTTCAGGCCGGGGGGAAAGGGCTCGAACGCATCGAGGCCGCGATCGAACGCGTCTTGGCCGAAGCGGCGGCAGAGCCGGTCCAAGCCTGACCCTGCGCGGGTGCCTGGCGGGCAGCAGCCTTGCGCTCGGCACGTGTGATAAGGGTCATTCCGTGGTACGAGCGACACTAGAGAATTCTCTCTCGAACGCCTCAGGAGGAAAAGCTTCATGAATCGATGGTTTGCCGGCATAGTTTTGACGGCGGTTGTGGCCCTCGGAGCCGGAGCGCTCGGGGCGTCGGCCCAGCCCGCTCCCTCCCCGTCGCCTTCCGATTCCCCGACGCCGATGGCGTCAATGCAGCCCTAAGCTTCTAGAATCCGAACGTCGCGCCGTCGAGACGACGCGACGGGATCCAAACAGCGGCCATATAGGGCCGCTGTTTTCTTTGCTAAAGGCTGATCATGCGACAAAGGTCGCTCGCATTGACGGCCTTTTGCCTAAAATCTCCTCGGCGACAAAAAGGAACTAAAGTCATTATTCGATAACGAGATAGTGACTGTGGTTACTTTTGTTACTTGGTTCGCGAAAGAAGGAGCGTTTTCAGCACCATGAAGCCGGTTGCGAGAATAAGGTTGTCGATCGTTGCGGTTGCCGTTTGCGCCGCCCTCGGCTTTGGGGCGCTCGGGCGCGTCCAAGCCGCCGGACCGCTGACGATCCTTAACGTGTCCTACGACCCGACGCGCGAACTGTACGACGACTACAACGTCGTGTTCGCCAAATATTGGAAGGCCAAGACTGGCCAGACCGTGACGATTCAGCAGTCGAACGGCGGATCCGGCAAACAGGCGCGCGCCGTGATCGACGGCTTGCAGGCCGACGTCGTGACGCTGGGATTGGCCTACGATATCGATGCGATCGCCCAAAAGGCCAAGCTGCTGCCGGATAACTGGCAGTCGCGTTTCCCCGACAACAGCGCGCCGTATACGTCGACCATGGTGTTCCTCGTCCGCACCGGCAACCCCAAGCACATCCGCGACTGGAACGACCTGGTAAAGCCGGGCGTGTCGGTGATCATGCCTAATCCCAAGACGTCGGGCGGCGCGCGTTGGAACTTTTTGGCCGCTTGGGCGTATGCGCTCGGGCGACCCGGCGGCAACGATGCAAAAGCTCGCAGCTTCGTAGCCAGTCTCTACAAAAACGTTCCGGTTCTCGACTCGGGAGCGCGCGGTTCGACGACGACCTTTGTGGAGCGCGGCATCGGCGACGTCTTAGTCGGCTGGGAAAATGACGCGCTGCTGGCCGTGCACGACCTCGGGAAGGGCAAGTTCCAGATCGTCGATCCGTCGATGAGCATTCTGGCCGAGCCGCCGGTCGCGGTGGTCGACAAGGTGGCCGACGGCAAGGGCACGCGCACCGTCGCGCAAGCCTATCTCCAATATCTCTATTCGCCGGCGGGCCAAGAAATCGTCGCTCGACACTACTTTCGGCCGCGGATGGCGTCGGTCGCTAAGAAATACGCTTCACAGTTTGCCAAGATCAAACTCGTCACCGTCGCGCAGGTCTTTGGAAACTGGCAAAAGGCACAATCCACCTACTTCGCGGACGGCGGCGTCTTCGACCAGATCTACCAGCCTAACCGCTAGCATTCCGAACTAGTCGCCATGAACATCGTTCTCAAACAACGCAGCATCCTGCCCGGCTTCGGCCTGGCGCTCGGCTTTACGGTATTCTACCTCAGCCTGCTCGTGCTGATCCCGTTGTCGGCGACGTTTTTCAAGGCGTCGACGCTCGGCTGGAGCACGTTCTGGCACCTGGTCACGACGCCGCGTGCGGTTGCCTCGTACGAGTTGAGTTTCGGCGCGTCGCTCGTGGCGGCCGCGATCAATCTGGTTTTCGGCATTCTGGTGGCGTGGGTGCTGGTGCGCTACCGCTTTCCGCTCAAAGGCCTGTTCGACTCGCTCGTCGACCTGCCGTTCGCACTGCCGACGGCGGTCGCTGGGATCGCGCTCACGTCGATCTACGCACCGACGGGTTGGCTGGGTCGTCCGCTGCTGGCCATGGGTATTCACGTCGCGTACACCCGGCTCGGCGTCGTCGTGGCGCTGACGTTCATCGGCCTGCCGTTCGTCGTGCGCACGGTGCAGCCGGTTCTCGAAGATCTCGATCGAGAACTCGAGGAAGCGGCGGCCAGTCTCGGAGCGGGCCGATGGCAGACGTTTGCGCGCGTGCTGCTGCCGACGATTCTGCCGGCCGCGCTAACCGGATTTACGTTGGCGTTTGCGCGGGCCGTGGGCGAATACGGGTCGGTGATCTTCATCGCCGGCAATATGCCGATGCGGACCGAAATCACGCCCTTGCTGATCGTGACGAAACTCGAGCAGTACGACTATGCCGGCGCGACCGCGATTGCCGTCGCCATGCTGGTCGTTTCGTTCGCATTGCTGCTGGCGATCAACCTGTTGCAGAAATGGCACGCCGGCCGCAGCGGCCGCGACGAACTCGAGGCGGTGGCCGGTGGCTGACGCGTTCGCGTTCCAAGCGGGCGTCGGGGTTCCGCCCGGCTATGCCGCACGCAGCGGAGCGACCTCGGAACCGGCGATCGTCCGCTGGCTGTTGATCGGTGCGGCCGCCGCATTTCTCGGACTGTTCTTGTTTCTGCCGCTGGCGGTCGTCTTCACTTCCGCATTCCAAAACGGATTCGGCGCATACGTCCGCGCGTTTTACGATCCCGATACGATCTCGGCGATTCGTCTCACCCTGATTGCCGCCGCGATTTCCGTGCCGCTGAACGTGACGTTCGGCGTGGCGGCGGCGTGGGCGATCGGCAAGTTCGAGTTCTTCGGCAAGAGCCTTTTGGTTACGCTGATCGATCTGCCGTTTTCGGTCTCGCCGGTGGTTGCCGGTTTGGTTTTCGTATTGCTGTTCGGCCTGCAGGGAGTGCTCGGACCGTGGACGATCGCGCATGGCATCCGGATCATTTTTGCGGTTCCCGGGATCGTGCTGGTGACGATGTTCGTGACGGTCCCGTTCGTCGCGCGCGAGCTGCTTCCCACCATGCAGGCTCAAGGCAACGACGAAGAAGAGGCAGCGCTGACGCTCGGCGCGAGCGGCTGGAAGACGTTTTGGCGGGTGACGCTGCCGAACGTGAAGTGGGCGCTGCTGTACGGCGTGATCCTGTGCAACGCGCGCGCCATGGGCGAGTTCGGTGCGGTGTCGGTCGTCTCGGGACATATCCGCGGGCTTACCGACACGATGCCGTTGCAGATCGAAATTCTGTATAACGACTATCAGTTCGTGCCGGCTTTTGCGGTCGCGACGCTGCTCGCGCTGTTGGCGCTCACGACCCTGGTGGTCAAGAGCGTCGTGGAATGGAGAATGGGTCGGCGATGAGCATCTCCGTTCGCGGCGTTACCAAGAAGTTCGGCACGTTCGCGGCGCTGGACAACGTCGATCTGGAAATCCCGGAGGGCCAGCTCGTGGCGCTCCTCGGACCGTCGGGTTCGGGGAAGACGACGCTGCTGCGAATCATCGCCGGGTTGGAGTTTGCCGACGCCGGTTCGATTCGTTTCGACGGTGCCGACATCTCCCAGCGTTCGGCCGGCGAACGCCGCGTCGGATTCGTCTTTCAGCACTATGCGCTGTTTCGCCACATGACCGTTTTCGAGAACATCGCGTTCGGGTTGCGGGTACGGCCGCGTTCGGCTCGGCCGAGCGAGACGCAGATTCGCGCCAAAGTCCACGAACTGCTGCGTTTGATTCAGCTGCAGAACCAAGCGTCGCGCTTCCCGTCGCAGCTTTCGGGAGGCCAGCGTCAGCGCGTCGCGCTGGCTCGCGCGCTGGCGGTCGAACCGAGCGTGCTGCTGCTCGACGAACCTTTCGGCGCGTTAGACGCGAAGGTTCGGCTCGAGCTGCGGCGTTGGCTGCGGCAGCTGCACGACGAAGTCCACATCACCAGCGTGTTCGTCACCCACGATCAGGAAGAGGCCCTCGAGGTCGCCGACAGCGTCGCCGTGATGAACGAAGGCCGGATCGAGCAGATCGGCGCCCCCGACGAGGTGTATAACCACCCGGCGACGTCGTTCGTCTTCAACTTCTTGGGCAGCGTCAACCTATTCCACGGGCGAATCGACAACGGCACGACCTACATCCACCAGACGGCGACCGACCATCTGGTCTTCGTGCGTCCGCATTCCCTCGAAGTTACCAAGAGCTCGCCGGTAGGCGCCAACCACTTCCGAGCTACGACCAAGCACATCAACGCCGCCGGGCCCGTTGTAAAGGTCGAGGCGGTCACCGAGTGGGGCGCACCCGTTCAAGTCGAGATGTCGCAGGAGCGCTTTCGGGAGCTGGCCCTCGTGAAGGGAGACGCGGTTTTTGTCGTCCCCCGAGAGCTGACCGTCTTTCGCAGCGGAGACGGTACCCTAGCCGCGAAACCCTAAGAGCCCATCGGCTCCTGGTGGTCCGACCGTGGTGCGGTGTTGCTGCCGAACCGCGGCGCTGGGCCAAGGGGTGGCCCTAAACGCTATCGCGAACCCGATGCGTTCCGTCGCTCGCCAGGGTCAGCAGTCGCAATCTCGGAGAGTTTACAAGGTTAGATGAATTTCGTCCATCTCGAGCTGATCCTCATCGGCCTAGTCGTTGGAATTCTCGTCGGATTGACCGGTGTCGGCGGCGGCAGCATCATGACACCGATGCTCGTTCAAGTTCTCAAAGTCAACCCGCTCGTGGCGGTCGGTACCGACCTCCTGTACAGCGTCCCAACGCGCCTGTACGGGGCGTTTCTGCACCGGCAGCAGGGCACGGTCAACGGCGAGATCGTCAAGGCGTTGCTGTGGGGCGGCCTGCCGGCGTCGATCGTGGGACTCGCGCTGCTGTATTGGCTGCGCCACCACATCGACGTGGCCATCGTGGAGCTGTGGACGCGGCGCGCGATCGGAATCACCCTCTTTCTTGCCGCTGGGATGATCCTCGGCCAACCCTTACTCAAGCGACAGGAAGTGCGTGCGCCCGGCGCACCTCTCACCTGGAAAGCGGGGCGCCGCGCGCGCGTGATCGCCCTCGGAGCGCTAGTTGGATTCATCGTGACGCTTACCTCGATCGGCAGCGGCGCGGTCACTTTGCCGCTGCTGGCCCTCGCGTTGCCGATGGTGGGCCTGCCGGAGCTGATCGGCTCGGACATTGCGTTTGCCGCATTTCTGATTCCCGCCGCGGCGTTCGGGCGATGGACGATGGGGGACGTAGACGTCGGCCTGGCCATCAACCTCCTGATCGGCTCGTTGCCGGGCGTGTACATCGGCAGCAAGCTATGCACGCGTCTGCACGCACGCTGGCTGCGGCCGGCCGTTGCGGTAACGCTCATCTTCGTCGCAACGCGCCTGATCTAACCGCTCTCGCGGGCGACCTCGTCACACGATGTCGATAAACTGTGAATAAGAGAGAATTTCTGTGGAGATGTTGTGGAACGGAACGCACGCCTCTTGCGGATGCCTTCTCGGCTTTGCTACCATAGCAACACTTCGCATAACAGCGAAGTGCGGACGATATTTAAGCCGCGGTCAGACATGCCGACGATCGTTGCGAAAGCGCGATCCGAGTGTCCCGACCGAACCGGATCCAGTACGTCGGTGAGGGGTTGGTAACGATCCCAAACAGGTGGAACCAACCGGAGATATGGCAGAGCCCGTAGCCTCGCGCTGCGGGCTTTGTACGTCCCGGGCCGCGGTCGAGCGTTCGGGCGGGAATGCAGGCTAGGCGAAGAACACCCGCGCCATGAGGGGAGCGCGTTTGCGCGCAGCGACTGACGGCGTAGAAGACCGGCGGCTCGAGCTTACCGTACGCGGGCTCGTTCTCGGCGCCGGAATCACGCTGGTCTTTACGGCCGCCAACGTGTACCTCGGCCTCAAAGTGGGCTTGACGTTCGCGTCGACGATTCCGGCGGCCGTCATCTCGATGGCCGTGTTGCGCGTTTTCAAGAACGCCACGATTTTCGAAAACAACATCGTGCAGACGGTCGCGTCGGCCGCCGGAACGCTTTCCGCGATCATTTTCGTTTTGCCCGGCCTCGTGATGATCGGCTGGTGGACGGGATTTCCGTTTTGGGAATCGTTCGGCATTTGCGCCGTCGGCGGAATCCTCGGCGTGATGTACAGCGTTCCGCTTCGGCGCGCGCTGGTCACGCAGTCGAACCTGCCGTATCCCGAAGGCGTCGCCGCAGCCGAAGTCTTGAAGGTCGGCGTGGGAGGCGCGGCCGACGTCGAGCACCACCGAGCCGGTGTGTGGGCCTTGGTGATCGGCACGCTGGCCTCGGCCGGCTTTGCGGCCGTCGTCGCGACGCGAATCTTTGCGGGCGAGGTCTCCGCGTATTTTCGCGTCGGTCCCGCGACGACGGGCATGGGTCTGGCGTTTTCGCTGGCGCTGGTAGGCGCCGGTCACCTGATCGGTCTCTCGGTCGGGCTCGCAATTCTCGCCGGCCTGATCGTTGCGTGGGGCGTCGCGACCCCGGTGCTGACCGCTCTGCATCCGATGGCCGGCCCGGCGGCCGACGTCGCTACCGCGGTTTGGTCGCATCAAGTGCGATTCATCGGCGCCGGTGCGATCGGGGTGGCGGCGATGTGGACGCTCGGCCGGCTGGCCAAACCGGTCGCGGGCGGCGTCGCATCGGCAATCGCGGCCTCACGGCATCGCGCGGCCGGCGGCGCCCGCCTTCCGCGCGTCGAGCGCGACATCCCGATCGGCTTGGTCGGCATCATAAGCCTGCTTTGCCTAATCCCGCTGGGAGTTTTGCTGGCGACGTTTCTGTCCGGCAGCGCGCTCTCGTCGCACGTCGTGCCGCTCGTGCTGGGCGCGATCGCCTACGTCGTAGTTGCGGGATTTCTGGTGGCGGCCGCCTGCGGCTACATGGCCGGGCTCATCGGCTCTTCAAACAGTCCGGTGTCGGGTCTCGCGATCCTGGCGGTAATCGGCGCGTCGCTAATGCTGCTGGCTCTGGCCGACCGGTCGAATCCGGCTGCCGGATCGGCGCTCGTAGCGTACGCATTGTTCGTTACGGCCATTTTGGTCTGCGTCGCGACGATCGCGAACGACAACTTGCAAGATCTCAAGACCGGTCAGCTGGTTGACGCGACCCCGTGGCGGCAGCAGGCCGCACTGATTTTCGGCGTCCTGATGGGCGCGCTGGTGATTCCGCCGATCCTCGATTTGCTCAATCATGCGTACGGGTTTGCGGGCGCGCCGCACCACGCGACCGTGTCGCAAGCGCTTCCCGCGCCGCAGGCGACGCTCATCTCGGCGCTAGCCAAGGGCGTCATCCAGGGACAAATCGACTGGAACCTGATCGGTACCGGCGCGCTGGTCGGCCTGGCCTTCGTCGGTTTGGACGAGCTGCTACGGGTCACCGGGCGCTTCCGGCTGCCGCCGTTGGCGGTCGGTCTGGGAATATACTTACCGGCGTCGACGACCGTGCCGGTGGTCGTCGGCGCGTTGTTGGGTTACGCGTATAACCGTTGGGCGAGCGGCAAGAGTAACGCCGACAAGGCCAAACAACTCGGCGTTTTGGTCGCGTCGGGACTGATCGTCGGCGAGAGCCTGTTCGGCGTGCTGCTGGCCGGCCTGATCGTCGTTACCAACAAGCCGAATCCCCTATCGCTGGTAGGCGACTCGTTTGGGTCCGTCGGAACGATACTCGGTGGGATTGCCTTCGTGCTGACCGTGATCGGTCTGTACCTGTGGACCGGCCGACTGTCGCAGCGCCCGGCGCGCGACCTTTAGTAGGCTCCTAGGCGAGAAGCTTGGGGGTGACTCGGAAGGCACCCGAAGCGCAAATCTCGACGATCTCGGCGCCGCTGAGCCGGCGAAAGCTCACGTTGCAGTATTCGAACGCTTCGCCCGCCTCGGTCGCATCGTAGCGCGCTTGCGCGCCCGAGTTGAGTTTCGGCCGTTGCTGTACGGTCTGATTTTTGAAGTTCACGCGATAGACGAGATCCTCGCCGAAGAGAAAAATCTCACCGCGGCTGTTGGCGTATCCGCCGTAGACCGGTTCCGAGGGTTCTTGGACGAGGCGGTCCTTCGACTTCCGGCTTACGATATCGAGGGTCGCAACGGGCGTGGGCGTGGGCGCGTACAGCATCATACGCAACTTGAAACCAGCGCCGAGTGAAAATGGTTGCATAGCCACCTCGAAAGGCCGGCGCCCGGCCGTTTGGCGAATCACTTGGCCGTGAATATTCTCGTTGCCGCGCTCTCAGTCGCGCTCGCCACCCATCCGACCCCACCGCCTCCGGACCCGGCGCTGCTGCATCCGGCGAGCCTGACCGCGAAGGCTCCGGCCCAATACGACGTGGCCTTCAAAACGACGAAAGGCGACTTCGTCATAGCGGTCACCCGCTCGTGGTCGCCGCGCGGAGCCGATCGTTTCTACAATCTCGTCAAGCATGGGTTTTTTAACGGTGCGCCGTTCTTTCGGGTCGTTTCGGGCTTCGTCGTTCAGTTCGGACTGAGTCCGAATCCGGCGGTAAACACGGCTTGGAACGATGCGAAAATCAAAGACGACCCGGTCGTCGGGAGCAATCGTCCAGGTTACGTCAGCTTCGCCTCGGCCGGCCCGAATAGCCGTACGACCCAAATATTCGTCGATTTAGGCGACAACGCGCGCCTGGACGGCATGGGTTTTTCGCCCTTCGGCAAGGTCGTTTCAGGCTTGAGCGTCGTGCAAAAATTCTACGGCGGTTACGGCGAGTCGCCCGACCAGAGTGCGATCGCCGCGCAAGGGAAGGCGTACGTACAGGCGCATTACCCCAAACTCGACCGCGTCATTTCGGCCAAGCTCGTGCCGGCCGCCCATCACTAGCCTATTCCGGGTCGACCGGCAGATACGAAGGTTTTTCACGTTCGAAATGCGACCGCGACATCGGCGCCGCGATTTGCACGAATTTGCGCGGGGGCTGCGTGAAGTCGAACACGTCGGCCATGCTGGCCGCTCGGACGTCGGTCGTTCCGACTCGCGGAATGGCCCAGTTGTCCTCGACGAACTTCAGGATGCTGCCGAACTCGTACGACGTGTGTGAAACGTAGCCTTTCTTCGCATACGGCGAAATCACGAGCATCGGGACGCGAAACCCCAGGCCTTGGTAGTCCAGCTGCGGCGGCGCGACGTGATCGTAAAATCCGCCCCAGTCGTCCCAGATGACGATAACGGCCGTGGAATTCCACGCCGGGCTCCCGCCGATCGCGTTGACGACTTGCGCGACCCACGAAGGTCCGCCGGTCACGTCGTGGCCAGGATGGTCGGAATTTTTTGCATCGGGAGCGATCCAGGAAACCGCCGGCAGTGCGTTCGCCGCGATATCCTTGAAAATCGTCGTCTCGGGCGTGACGACATTGGTCTGCCACTCGGGGCCGTTTCGCACCGCCGCGATCGCGTCGAAGGCCGACCAAATTTTTCCAACGTTCGTGTTCACCGGCGGCGCGTAGTACTTCCACGAGATGCCGCCGGCGTCGAGGGAATCGCGCAGCGTCGGATAGGTTAGACACGGAAACGGTCCTGCCCCGTGATGCACGATGCGGTCGGCGGTCAGCAGCGACGTGACCGTGTTTTTCGGCGCGTCGCAGCCCCAAACGTCGCTCGACGGGTAGTTCACCAGCGCTTCTTTGGAGTCGATCGCGGTGCTGCCGGCGATGAGATCCTGGTGGCCGATGAAACTGCCGCTGGATTGCGTTTCGAACATGTGGTCGGCCAACACGTACTGTTGCGCCATCGTCCAGTACGGCTGAATGTCGCTTGGATTGACATATTGATACGGATAGAGTTCCGCGGGTGGTCCGCCGCCCCACGCGCCGAGGTTGATCGAATCGAATCCGTCCATCTTGCCGCCGTCGAACTCGGTCACGAACGCCTTCCACGTGTGATCGAGATCTACGCCGCCGAGCGGCACTTCCTTCAACGAGACGGTTCCGTTATGCGTCTGTCCGGTCGTCGTACCGTCCGCTCCGGGATAGGTCGCAAAGAAGTTATCGAACGTTCGGTTCTCCTGAATCATGATAACGACGTGTTTGATGTACTTTGGAGTTTCGACCGGCTGGCTTGTGGGCGTCGGTTGGGGAGGCGGCAGCGAACCACCGCCCGTTTGCGAGCCGCCTCCGGAACATCCGCTTGCGGCCACCAGCGCGAACAGCGCGGCGAGAAGAACGCGAACCTTCATTGCCGAAGCGAATACCGTCCTCGGCGCACCGTTTCCCCCTTCGCCTTCCACGTCGAAACGCGCATTTTCGGCGTCGCGCAATGAGGATAGGACCGGAGTCATCATTATCATGCACGTAGCCGGCACCGTCACGACGTTCCGCGGCCTGCACGCCGGGACTGACGTTTTGCTTCTTCCCAACGCGTGGGATGCCGCTTCGGCGGCGCTGTTTGCCGCGGCCGGCGCGCGCGCAGTCGCGACGACCAGTGCCGGCCTCGCCTGGGCGTGCGGTTATCCCGACGGCGACGCGCTGCCGAGCGCGAGTTTATCGTTCGCAATTCGATCGATCCGCCGCGCGATCGGCAACCTGCCGCTCACGGCGGATATCGAAAACGGGTTTTCCGGCGATCCGGACGACGTGGCGAATCTGGTTTGCGAACTTCGGGGCCTGGGCGTCGCGGGCGTGAACCTCGAGGACGCGAATGCCGGGCCCGATCTGCTGGCCGCAAAAATTACGGCCGTCAAGCGACGGCTGGCCGAAAACGGCGACGACGTGTTTATCAACGCGCGGACCGACGTATACCTGCGCGAACTCGCATCCGGCGAGGCGGCCGAAAGCGAAACGATCGCACGCGGACGGCATTATTTGCGGGCCGGCGCCGACGGCTTTTTCGTCCCCGAACTTTCCGATGCCGCGACGATCGCACGAATCGCGGGCGCCGTGAATCTACCGCTCAATCTAATGGCCGCACCCGGACTCCCACCGGCTAAACGGTTGTACGAACTCGGGGTGCGCCGTCTGAGTGCGGGCGCATCGATTGCCAAGCTGGCGTACGGCGCGGGCCGCGCGGCCGCGGCGGCGTTCGTGCGCGACGGAGACGTCGGCGTGCTGTTCGCCGGGCCGGCGGTCGATTATCGCGACACGAACGCGCTGCTTCGAAAGGCGGAATACGGTGGATGAATCATCCCGAGCACGTCCCCCACTGCCGCCGTTTACGCGCGAGACGGCGATCGCGAAGGTGCGCGGCGCCGAAGACGGCTGGAACGCCTGCGATCCCGAACGCGTCGCGCTCGCGTACGCGGAAGACAGCTCGTGGCGTAACCGATCGGAATTCGTCCGCGGCCGCGCGGCGATCGTCGAGTTCCTCAGACGGAAATGGGCCAAAGAACTCGACTATCGTCTGATCAAAGAACTGTGGGTTTGCGAAGGAAACCGCATCGCCGTGCGCTACGCCTACGAGTGGCACGACGACTCTTCCAACTGGTTTCGCTCGTACGGAAACGAGAACTGGGAGTTCGACGAACGCGGCCTGATGCGGGTTCGCTACTCGAGCATTAACGACTTGCCGATCGCCGAATCGGAGCGCAAATATCGCTGGGACCGCCGCGGCCCGCGGCCGGCGGATCATCCGGGACTGACCGAACTGGGGCTCTAACGCGGACCGGGGTTGGGCGGAAACTCGCTGCGACGGGTATACAGCTCGAACTCGATCGTCGTCGCCTTTGCGTGATACTCCTCGAGCATTTTACCCACGCGAAGGTCGTAGCGGGACTGGCTCCAGGCGTGATGGTCGCTCCACTCGGTCAAGACGATCAGGATGCTGCTATCGATGCTGACGAGTATTTGGGCTCCCCGAAAACCCGCCAAGTCGCGCGACTCCTCGGCGAGAACGGCAATCGATTGGGCTAAGAGATCGGGCGTGTCCGACGCAGCCATCCTCAGCTTGATAACGCCGATGACGGGCTGGTCGACATCTGTCGTGGCGGGATCGGGCGTCGAACGCATCCTTAACACCTATCGCTCTTTCTCGCCCCGGTCTTCGCGAAGCCGCTCCGAGCTTCCCGGCATCCCTAGCGTTGGCGCGATCGAGAGATTCGCGCCGTCGGTGGTCACGGTTATCGCGCCGTTCTGGTCCGTTCGATAGATCGTCGCACCGAAACGCTTCAGAGCTTCGATGGTCGCCGGTGCGGGATGGCCGAAGAGGTTGTGGCGGCCGACCGAAATCAGCGCGTACTGCGGCCGAACGGCCGCGAGAAATGCCGCCGTGGAGCTGTAGGCGGAACCGTGATGGCCGACTTTGAGAACCGCGCATCGCAGGTCGACGCCTTCGCTCAAAAAGCGGCGTTCGGCGGCCGCGCCCGCGTCGCCGGTAAAGAGCATGCAGAACGATCGGTAGCGCAAGAGAAACGCGATCGAGTTCTCGTTGATGTCGTTGCGCGATCCGGCGATCAACGGAAGCGAGGGTCCCAAGAAATGCAGCGTTACCCCGTCGTCCGTGCGCCACTCGGAACCGGCGCGCGGATAGACGATCGGAACGCGTTGCGCCCGCGCCGTCGCGAGCGCGTCGCGATACGCGTGCCCGCCATAACGTTGTCCGCCGTCGGCAATTTCGGCGACGCGTAATCGCCGTAGAACCGGCGCGACGCCGCCCGCGTGATCGCCGTGCGGATGCGAGATGGCGATCGCGTCGAGCGCGTGAATACCGCCGCGCAGCAAGAACGGTACGACGATTCGTTCGCCGATCAGTTCGGCGGTGGAATCGCTGGTTTGCGTTCCGCGCTCGAGTCGCCCGCCGGCGTCCACCAGGAACGCATGCCCGCTCGGCGTCCGGACGACGATCGCGTCGGCTTGGCCGACGTCGAGCATGATGACGCGCAGGCGGCCGTCGTAGGGCCGCGGCGGACAGATCACGAGCCATGCCGTCAGCCCGAGCGCGGCGGCGGCCACGGGAACGGCGCCGCGCCGCAGAAGGTACGGCGCGGTAACCAGCGCGGCGTCGTAGAGAACGATGCACCACGCCGGCGCGGGGGTCATGGCGATCGCCGCTTCCGGAAGGGTACCCAGCGTTTGAACCGTTCCAAGCATCCACGCCAGCAGCCAGGAGTTGAGGTTGGCTACGGCTTGGGCTAAGGGCGAACACCATGCGAGGGCGAGTTGCGCGGCGCCCAGCGCCATCGTCGCGGCAACGCACGGCACGACGGCGAGATTGGCGAACACGGCGTACGGCGCGAACTGCAGGAAGACGGCCGCGGTGAGCGGCCACGTGCCGAACTGGGTCGCCAGCGACAGTACGAGCGCTTCGCGAACCCGCTCCGGCAGCGCGACCCGACCTTCGATCCAGCGTTCCAGCGGCGCCGCGCACGCGAATATCGCGCCGACGCACGAGAACGAAAGCGCGAACGATGCCGTTGCGACGCTTTCGGGCCGTACGGCCGTCACGGCCAAGCCGGCGATCGCGAGCGCGTTCCACGAAAACGTGGCGCGGCCGCAAGCTCGCGCACACAGCGCCGCCGTTGCCATGGTTGCGGCGCGTACGGCCGGGAGCTGCGACCCGCTCCACCAAACGAAGATCCACATGCAGGCAATCGCGCCCGCGCACGTCAGCCCGCGCGGCAGCGCGAAGAGCGCGAGGATGCCGAGGCACGCGGCGCCCACCGCGCCGAGATGCAAGCCCGCAGTAACCAGTACGTGCACCGTCCCGGTTTCCTGAAACTCGGCCCGCAGATCGGGTGGAAGCGTGGAGCGTTCGCCCCACAACTCGCCGGCAACCACCGAAGCCGCGGGCTCGCCCAGCCGGTCGCGCAGGCGCGCGTGCGCCCATTCGTGTGCGCGCGGCAGCCACGTACGCGGATCGCGCCACGATCCCGCGGCTTCGGTCGAGAGGACGGTAGCGGCTTCGAGGCGAGCGTCGAAGCCGCGCTCGCGCTGCAGTTCGCGCTCGCTCGGTTCGCCGGGATTGCGCGCTTCATCGAAGGGCGCTAGCCGTCCGCGAACGAGCACGCGCGCGCCCAGGGGAGGCTCGTCGCCGCGAACGTAGGCCAGTACCCGCATGCCGTCGTCGAGTTCGATCGCGAACGTCGAGTTCGCGCGCGCGAGAACCGTGCCGGTATACCGAGCCGTGCGGCGTTCGACGACGTGCGGCTGCGCCCCGGCGTGCAGTCCCGCGTTCGCGGCCGCAGCGACCAGGGCGCCGAGTACGACCGCGCGAAACTGCGGAGGCTCGCAAAAGCGCGAGAGCGCAAACGCCGCGAATGCCATCAGACCGCCGACGAGTGTTATTCGCTCGTCGAACGGGAGCGTGCTTGTCGCGGCGAGGGTGCCCAGCACGGCGGCGAAGGCGCAGGCGACCAACGCAAAGGGCGGCATCGCCGCTCCCCTGCGACGAGGCGCGGCCTCGGCTAGAACGGAAAGGATCAAGCGGTGCGCATCATCGTTACCGGCGGTGCCGGATTCATCGGGTCGCACGTGGTCGACGCCTACATGGCGCAGGGCCACGACGTTCTCGCGCTCGATTCGCTTTGGGAGCAAGGCGGGGGGCGGCGGCGAAACGTACCCGAGCGCGCGAATTTCGTTCACATGGACGTCCGCGATGAAAACGTCAGCCGCATCTTCACCGAGTTCAAGCCGGACATCGTCAACCACCACGCGGCGCAGCACTCCGTCGCGATTTCTTCGCGCGACCCAGTTTACGACGCGCAAGTCAACGTCATCGGCCTGCTCAACATCCTGGAGAATTCGGTAAAGGCGGGCGTTCGCAAGGTAATCTTTGCCTCGAGCGGCGCCACGTTCGGAAATCCAGACAGCTTCCCGATAACCGACGACACGCCCCAGCGCCCGACGTCGCCGTACGGCATCACCAAGATGGTCGCCGAGCATTACCTGCGCTTCTATCGAAACGAAAAGGGCTTAGACTTTACGGCACTGCGCTACGGCAACGTGTACGGTCCGCGCCAGGACCCCAGCGGTGAGGCCGGCGTCATCGCGATTTTCATCGGCGCGTTCTTGCGCGGCGGCGGCGTGCGCATCGACTCGGACGGCGAGCAGACGCGCGATTACGTGTACGCCGGCGACGTAGCCGCTGCGAACCTGTCGGCACTCGATCGCGGCTCCGGAAACTGCTACGTGATCGGCACCGGCGTAAAGACCAGCGTCAACGCGATCTATCGCACGCTCGTCGGCATCGACGGATTCGAGGCGCCGGTTACGCACGCTCCCCGGCGGCCGGGCGACGCACGCGACGCGCAGTTCGACGCCGCCGGCGCGCGCCGCGACCTGGAGTGGACGCCTTCGACCAGTCTGGCCGACGGCATGCGCGCCACCTACGACTATTTCAAGAAGTTGACGATCCCAAAGTAAACGCTCGGCGAAACCCGCCGCTTAGGCGAACGCGTCGGGCGTGCGAACGTGCTCGGGCCGGGCTCCCATGCCCAGTAATCGCGCCGCGAGCCGCCGCAACGGAACGATTTCGTCGAGCAGTCTTACCGGGAGCGGCGGCCGCGAAACGTCGCTGCCCGTAAGTATCGGATCGATCGCGCGGTTCTGCACGAAGATTTGGAGCCCTTGCGTGACCTTGGTGGGAAACGTGCGGCGCGCTTGCACGCCGGCGAGAAGGTCGTCGCTGACGACGCCGGCGCGCAGCGGCTCGGCCAGAATGTTTGCGGCCGCGACGCTGTCTTGAATCGCCAGATTGATTCCTACCCCGCCGATCGGCGACATCGCGTGCGCGGCATCGCCGACGCACAGCACGCCGGGGCGATGCCAGCGGCGCAGCCGGTCGACGCGGACCTCGAGCAGCGAGACTTTCGACCAGTCGTCGATTTCCGCGACGCGATCGCGAAGGATCGGTGCGGTCTCGACGATGCCCTCGTGAAAAGCGTCGAGCCCCGCC
>DATCGB010000290.1:0-2950 GCA_036509155.1 Candidatus Tumulicola sp.
CGCCGTACTGATCGGGCGCGCGTACGCCTACGGGCTGGGCGCGGCGGGCGGGCGAGGGGTCGCGCGGGCGATCGAGATCCTGCGCTCGGACGTGGTTCGCACGCTGCAGCTGCTCGGCTGTCACGACGTTGCCGATCTCGACGCCACCTACGTGGAGGGTTTGGAAACCGCGCCCCGCGCGTAACGCGCCGTCCCGCAACCGTTTGGGGCCGGGGCGCATCTCTGCAGGTATGCAAAACGTAAAGGAACAACAGCGCCGCCCCTCGCCGGCTGCGCGGCCGCAGCCCCTCGCCTTTTATCGCGGTCACGTTTGGATGGGGTCGTGGGACACCGACCGTCTCTACGCCATAAACCCGAAAACGTGGTCGGTCGAAGACGAGGTCGCCGCACCCGGCCGGCCATACGGCATCGCGCCGTTCGGTGACGGGCTCTCGGTGGTCGTTTCGATCGGGGCCGACGACGATCGGTATCTCTACCGGTTCGTTCCGGGAAAAGGGTTCGACCCGGCCAGTAAGACCGCGTGTCCCGACTTTACCGGCTCGCACCTCGCGGCCGACGGCGGCGAGCTATACCTGTGTCAGCAAGGCAATAAACGCATTCTGGTTCTCGACGCAAGCGCGGCCGTGCAACGAGAAATCGCGTTGCCGACTCGCTGTGCCGGTCTGGGTTTCGGAGCTTCGGGCGAATCGTTCGTGATTTCGGCCGACGAAGAGTTTGAGAATCTCGCGATGGCGCGTTTCGATCTGCGCGCGAGCGCACCGGCGCTCGAACCGATCGCAACGATCCCGTTCGACGCGCGCGCTCTAACATTCGACGGTGCCGCCTGGTGGACGAGCGAGCGCGAAGCCGGCGAGATCGTTTCGTTCACGATCTGACGTCGCGCTTATTTTATGGTTACGGCGGTACGCTCGACTGCCCGTTCGCCGGCCGTATTTCGCGCGATGATTGCGAGCTCCAGCGCATGCCGTCGCGATAGCGGCGGCAACTCCAGAACGTGCGTGTGAAATTGAAACCTTCCCGGTCCGACGTGATCGGCGTCGATCGAGAATGCGGCCGTTCGAACTTCGACCGACGCAACGTTCGTACTTGCAACGATCGCTCCGTCGAGCCAAATCCCAGATTCGATCGTGAGGGTGGACATCCAAACCCGAACGATGCGGGGCGGGGCATTCGGCGCCGCCACCGGGGGAGTGGGCCAAACGTGCGGTTTCTTCGCGGCTACAACGAGGTTTGACGGCCGGGGAATTGGTTCGGACGCGCACGCAGCAAGCGTCAAGCACAGCACCCCTGCGATTAGTGCGGGAAGGGGTTTGGCGGCGAGTCGAAACATGAACTTGCCAAATCCCTTCCCCGCGAGGACACCTCGAGCCTTTTGTGAACCAGCACGATCTCGTTAGCGACCGGGCCGGCGCGGCCACCCGGCTCGATTGGTTGGTAACCCTTGCCGGCGTCTGGATTTTGACCGGCTTGTTCGTCGACGCGCACGAGCACATCTTCGAGACGATCGAAACGTTTCTCAATCCGTGGCACGTCACGATGTACAGCGGCGCTATCTTTGCGGCCGGCGTGTTGGGCGTGGCGATCGCCCGAAACTATCGCCGCACCGGGTCGTTTTGGCAAGCCGTCCCCCCGGGATACGCGCAGAGCGTCGCCGGGGTGTTTTGCCTGTTGCTCGGCGGCGGACTCGACTCCATCTGGCACGCCATTTTTGGCTTCGAACACCAGCTCGATCTGCTGCTGAGCCCGCCGCATTTGTTCTTGCTGGCCGGTTTATTTTTCTTGGTTACTGGCCCCGTTCGCAGCACGCTCTTGCGCCCGAACGCGTCGCGGTTACTCGACCAGCTGCCGATGATCGTCTCGATGGGTCTGGCCTTTGAAGTCTTTCAATTCGTGACGCAGGTTGGTTTCTATCCCGAGGCGCTGATGCGCGACCACCCGATGTCGCAAGTCGCCTACCGCCACGAGCAGTTCGTCCTATCCGTGTTCCTCTTCTACAAGCAGTCGCTCGAGATCATGATCGTGCTATGGCAGAGCGCCCTGCTCGCGGCGGCCGTCCTTTACGTCTGTGCCCGCACGCAACTGCGCTTCGGCGCGGTAGCCGTCTTGTGCGTGGCTGAAAAGTTGTGGATCGGCGGCGAGGTTTCGAGCGATGGCTGGGAGGTGCTGCTGATCGTCATCTCGAGCGTGACCGCGGGGCTCGTCGGCGACCTGCTGATCGCCAAGCTGCGCCCATCGCTGCAGAATCCGAACGCGCTTCGCCTCGTAGGCTTCGTCGTACCGGCCGGATATTTTGGCGCGTACTTCGCGTTCGCGGTTCCGATGTTCGCAGGTACGTGGTGGGACGCGAGCTTCGTCTTCGGATCCATCGCGTTAGCCGGGATCGTCGGTTTGTGCGTCAGCCAGCTGCTGGTCGGGGGTTTTCAAGCGCGCGCGACGTCGCCATGAAACTCCATCCGGCGGCCTACGCGTTCGCGTTGGCTGCGGTTGCCGCGCACCTGGCGTTTAACCATCGGTTCGGATACTATCGCGACGAGCTGTACTTCATCGACTGCGCGCATCATCTTGCGTGGGGCTACGTCGATCAGCCGCCGCTGGCGCCGTTCGTCGCGTGGCTGAGCGCGCCGTTTGGCTACGCGGTTTGGGCGCTGCGCTTCTTACCCGCGATTCTTTCCGGCGTTACGGTGTTGTTCGCTTGCGCGATCGCTCGCGAGCTGCGCGGCGGCCGATTCGCACAGGTCCTCACCGGCATTACCGTGCTGTTGGCGCCGGCATTTCTGGGGCTGGGTTACGGACTGTCGACCGAAATGCTCTCTCCGGCCGCGTGGAGCGCGCTCGTTTTTCTGACCATGCGCTTGGTAAAGTCGAAAAACGAACGGCTCTATCTTTGGATGGCGTTGGTCGTCACGCTGGGAATGTACGCCAAATATTCGATCGCCGCGTGCGCGCTGGC
>DATCGB010000291.1:0-6057 GCA_036509155.1 Candidatus Tumulicola sp.
CTGACCGCGGCTACGGAGAATGAAGCGCGGCGGGATAAAGCGCTTGCGACGTATAGTAAGCGTCGCCAGGCCGGCAAGCATGTCGGATCTCTTGCGCCTTACGGCGTCAAGCTTGTTAACGGCGACCCGAAACCTCTTGAGCCGCAGGCTTCGGTGGTGCGCCGCGCTTACGAGCTACGCGAGCAAGGTCATGGTTATCGTACAATCGTGCGCGAACTTCACGCCACGTCTCCGCCAAAGGTGCGACGTGACGGTACCGCCCGCGCACTAGCCTGGAATCCATCCTCTGTCCGTTACATGATTCACTGCAAAACGTACCGCGGGCTCGTAGTCGACCCCGATCTTTGGGATCGCGCGAATTCCATCTCCAACCGTGGGTTCGTAATCAAGGAATCGACGCGCTACCCTTGGCCCCTCGGTGGCGCCGTCAGGTGTGAATGCGGACGTCGCCTTACCGGCAATCCCTCAAAATCCAACTGGAAGAGCCAAAAAACCTACTCGTATCGGTATTATGTCTGCCCCGATGTCAAGGCCCACAATGGGAAAATCATTCGTCACCGCGCCGAGACTCTGGAAAGTCAGGTTCCGCCGATCCTCGCGCGCCTTCGGGCGGCCCCAATGGCAGAAGAGCAATATGCACGTGAAACTAGCAAGGCTCGTCGCGAACTTGAGGCGCGATTGCGTGCTGCTGAACAGCAGATAGCAACATTAACGCGCCGGAAAAATCATGCTTGGGATAGTGCGGCGGAAGGCGGAATATCGAGCGATGATCTGCGGGAGCGCCTGAAGGCGGTCGATGTCGAGATGGATTCGGCGCACCGTTCAATTCAACGCGATAAGGCTCGGTTAGAAGCCCTGCTTGGCGGCGAACGTGCTGAGGAGCACCTTCAGGACGTTCTGAGTGATCTGGCCAAACTGTGGCCCACCGCCGCTCCGTCGGAACAACGTGCCACGGCCAACGCGCTTTCTCACATCGTCGGCGGTCTCATCGCCAAAATGGATGGCACTTTGAAGGTGTTCTTGGGTTCAGAGCAGGACCGCTTGCAGATGTAGTCGTCGGCGCCGAGTTCGAAGCCGACCACGCGATCGATTTCGTCGGTGCGCGCCGTGAGCATAACGATCGGCACGTTGCAGCGTTCGCGCTGCAGCATGCGGGCGACGTCATAGCCGTCGATGCCCGGGAGCCCGACGTCGAGGATCAGCAGGTCGGCAACGCCGCGTGCGCGGCGCAGCGCCGTTTGCCCGTCGGACGCGCCGACGACCGCGAAGCCTTCGCGTTCGAGATGATGCGCGAGGAGATCGCGAATCGCCGCGTCGTCTTCGGCGACCACGATCGTCTGCATGGGCATACCGGCATAAGTACCCGCGCCGGTCGGGCGACGAGACGCTACGGGTCGGAGAGGTCGAAACCTGCGAGCGGGCCGAAGTCCGCGGCGCGCTCGCGCAGCACGCGATAGATGGTCGCGGCGGGAAAGCCGAGGCGTTCGAGACGACGGGCGGCCGCGGGGTAGACGATCGACTGCGACTTGGCCGCCAAGGCGTCGAATGCGGCGGCGCAACGTTCGCGCTCGCCGCTTTCGAGTTCGCCGACGGCTTGAGCGGCCGCATCGCGGTCGATGCCCTTGCGAATTAGCTCGCCGACCAGCCGCAGGTCGCCGACCGCTTTGCGTTTGCTTTCGACGTAGAGCTTGGCATAGAGCCGGTCGTCGACGAAGCCGTCGCGCTTGGCGCGGTCGACGGCCTCGCGGACGGCGGCGTCTTCGAAGCCTTTACGCTCGAGACGCTGCCACAACTGCGCTTCGGTCAGGCGCTGGCGCGCGAGCATCCCGAGCGCGGCCGCATAGGCCTTCACCGCTACTCTTGCGCGGTCGCCGCCCCGACGGTCGCCGTGCCGTTTTTCGAGACCACTTTTCCGAGCACTTCGCGGATCCGCAGTTCGATCTCGCCGGCCATGTCGGAGTGTTCTTCCAAGAACGCCTTGGCATTCTCGCGCCCCTGGCCGATGCGCTGATCGCCGTAGGTGTACCACGAGCCGCTCTTGCCGACGATGTTCTGCTCGAGTGCGACGTCGAGAATCGACCCCATCTTCGAAATACCGCGGCCGTACGTGATGTCGAACTCGGCTTGACGGAACGGCGGGGCGACCTTGTTCTTTGCGACTTTGACGCGCGTGCGGGTACCGACGACGTCTTGTCCGACTTTGATCGTTTCGAGCTTGCGCACGTCGAGACGGATCGACGCGTAGAACTTCAGCGCGCGGCCGCCCGAGGTCGTTTCGGGGCTTCCGAACATCACGCCGACTTTTTCACGCAGCTGGTTGATAAAGATCATGACCGCTTTGCTGCGCGAGATCGCGGCGGTGAGCTTGCGCAGCGCCTGGGACATGAGGCGCGCCTGCAGGCCGACGTGAGCGTCGCCCATGTCGCCTTCGAGTTCGGCTTTGGTCACGAGCGCCGCGACCGAGTCGATCACGATGACATCGACGGCGTTGCTGCGCGTGAGCATCTCGGCGATTTCGAGCGCCTGCTCGCCGGTATCGGGCTGTGAAACCAACAGGTTGTCGAGATCGACGCCGAGGGCGGCGGCGTAGTTGGGATCGAGGGCGTGTTCGACGTCGACGAACGCAGCCGTACCGCCGATTCGCTGCGCTTCGGCGATCGCGTGCAGTGCGAGGGTGGTTTTTCCACTCGATTCCGGGCCGTAGATTTCGACGATGCGGCCGCGCGGCAAACCGCCGATTCCGAGCGCTAAGTCGAGCGCGATCGATCCGGTTGGGATGACTTCAAACGACATCCGCTCCTGAAAATCGCCCATCCGCATGATCGAACCTTTGCCGAACTGACGCTCGATCTGGGCAAGGGCACTGTTTAGGGCGAGGAGCCGTTCGTCTTGTGCTGCCATGCTCTTTCCTTTCTCTTTTTGTGGGCGCTGCCGCCGGTTTCTTGTCGGTGTGTCGGTGAGGTTCTCGCAGTCGAATGCCAACTGGGTGGCATTAAGGAATCGTTGGCGGCATCGTTACGATGAAGCCGCCGGCTCGGGAGCGTCGTCGAAGAGCGCGTCGATGAACTCGCCGGCGACGAACGGCTGCAGCGCATCGGGGGTTTCGCCTAAGCCGACGAACTTGATGGGCAATTCCAGTTGGTCGACGATGGCGACCAGTACGCCGCCTTTGGCGGTCGAGTCGAGTTTGGTGATCACCAACCCGGTCAGCTCGGTCGCCGCGTTGAAAAGTTTGGCCTGCGAAATGGCGTTCTGGCCGGTCGTGCCGTCGACCACGAGCAGCGTTTCGGCCGGCGGTTCGCCCAGCTCGCGTTCGACTACGCGCCGGATTTTCTTGAGCTCTTCCATTAGGTTCGTTTTCGTTTGGAGGCGGCCGGCCGTGTCGATAAGGATGACGTCGACGGCGCGCGCTTTGCCGGCACGCAAGCCGTCGAAAACGACCGACGCGGGATCGGCGCCCTCGGCGCCCCGGACGAGTTCGCTCCCGCTGCGCGCAGCCCAGATGGCGAGCTGCTCGGCGGCCGCCGCCCGGAACGTGTCGCCGGCGATCAGCAGAACGCGCTTGCCGTCGGCGCGCAGCCGCGTCGCGAGCTTTCCGATGGTGGTGGTTTTTCCGCTGCCGTTCACGCCGACGATCAACATGACCGCCGGGCGGGGGTCGAGGCGCAGCTCGGCACCGGGAAGCGTCAGGAAGCGCTCCACGTCTTTACGGAAGCGCGCGACCGGCCGATCGGTGGTGCTCCAGGCTTCCTGTTTGGCGACGGTCTGCAGGCCGGTTACGATTTTCTGCGTGGTCGGTACGCCGAAGTCGGCCAGAATGAGCGTCTCTTCGAGTTCGTCCCAGAATTCGGGCGTCAGCGGCGCGCTGGGGCGCCCGAGGCGTTGCACCCCCGAGAACGCTTCCCGCGCCTTGCCAAGCGACGCGCGCAGTCGCGCAAACCAGCTCACGGACCGGAAGCTTCGCCGGCGATTATCGAACTCCTGTTCGCTATCTTGGGGCCGGCTGTCGACGGGAGCGCGGCGGCGGGACGGGCGAAATTTCTCCGCGCGAGCTGCGCTCGGGTTTCGTCCCGGCGGGGACTTCGCGGTAGCCCAGCTCGGCGCGCAGTTCGCGCAGGCGCTGGCGAAGGCGCACGACCGCGTGGGAGTGGACTTGCGAAATGCGCGACTCCGAGACGCCCAACGCGGTCTTGATCTCCTTGAGCGTCTGGCCCTTAAAGTAGCAGAGGTGGATCACGGTGCGTTCCTGAGCGGGAAGCGAGTTGACGGCGCGCACGAGTTCGGCACGCAGCTCGCGACCTTCGACTTCGGCCGTGACGTCGCTGCGTTCGTCTTCGAGCGTGTCGGCTAACGCGACTTCGTGCCCGCGACCGTTGGGCAGAACGTCTTCGAGCGAGAGTAACGCTCCGTCGCGCACGCGCGCAGTCAGCCGGTCGAGTTCGCGCACCGAAATGCCCAATCCGGCGGCCAGTTCGCGTTCGTCGGGAGCGCGGCCGAGTTCGAGTTCGAGGCGTTGGTGGGTTCGCTCGAGTTCGCGGGCACGCCGCCGAACCGCACGCGGAACCCAGTCGAGCGAACGCAGCGCGTCGACGATCGCGCCGTTAATGCGCGTGATTGCGTAGGTCTCGAACTTAACTCCGCGCGCGTCGTCGTATTTCTCGATCGCGTCCATCAACCCGACGATGCCGTCGTTGATCAAATCGTTGATCTCGACGTTCGAAGGCAGGTTGACGGAGGCGCGCCCCGCGACGTATTTGACCAGGTGCAAGTAGCGATGAACGATTTCCTCGCGTTGGAGTTTCGCGCCGCCGATAACGTAGTATTTTTGCACGTCAGACAGCGGCGACTTCTTCACAGGCGCTTCACGGCCTTCCGACGGCGCGGACGGTTGCGGCGCGCGCGAAGAAACGTACTGCCTGGCCGCACAAATAGAGCCGGTCGCCGACGGTGCGTTCGCGGTCTTCCGTTTGCAAAACATCGGCAAACCGCGGGCTCGCCGCCAGCCGCTCGAACAGCAAGCCGTAACGGCTCGGCCGGCGTTCGAGGAAGCGCATCAGCTTGACGCGGTGGGTCAGCCGGCCCGCAAAGCGGGCGGCAACGCGGCCGGCGTACCGCGCGGCCGCGCGCATAGGGTCGTCGCCGCCGGCGGCGACGGCTTCGGCGGCCAAGCGGCCGCTCATCGCGGCTTCGAAAATGCCTTCGCCGTTGGTCGCGTCGACCAACCCGGCGGCGGTTCCGCCGAGCAACACGTTACCGTCGGCCAAGACCGGACGCGGGCAACCACCGTAGAGGAGATGCCCTTCTTCTTTTACCGCGCGCACCGCGACGTCGGGATATAAACGGCTGCGAACGCGCTGCGCGAAAGCGTCGAGTTCGCGCCGCAGTTCGGCGCCGGGCATCTTGCCCAAGAACCCCAAACCGATCGCCAGGTGGTCGCGCTTGGGGAACATCCACGCGACGACTTGCCGGCCGTCGCGCGCCGCGTAGTAGTGCAGCTCCAGCGTGCGATAGACAATCGGCGCCGCCGGTCGGTCGAGGTACACGCGGTACTGCAGCGTCGTCATCAATCCGTCGCGCCATCGGTCGAACGCCAGCTTCGACGGCGTCCGCGATGCCGGATCGGCGGCGTCGAGGACGGCCGTGGCGCCCGGCGCGAGAAATACGTTGCGCGCGGCGATGCGGCGCCGCTTCCCCTCACGTAAGTCGGCGTATTCGACGATCGCGCGCGCGCCGTTCGCGTCGTCCTCGCGCGAGACGTTGCGAAACAGCGCTTGGGTGCGAATCTGCGCGCCTTCATCCATTGCCAGGCGGGCCATCGTACCGTCTAGTTCTTCGCGCGTGCTGGTGTGGCCGGGACCGAAAAAGACTTCGTGTTCGCGGCCTTCGGCGTCGAAAAGCGCGAGACGCGGCGTGTCGCAGTGCACGATGGCTCGCGGCAGGTCGAAGGTTTCGCAGAAGCCGGGACGCAGCCCGGCCGCGCAAACGCGCTTCGGTCCGACGACGGCGTCTTTTTCGAGAACGACCGTTTCTCGGCCGGCACGAGCCGCTTCGCGCGCG
>DATCGB010000292.1:0-2318 GCA_036509155.1 Candidatus Tumulicola sp.
TGCCTTCGAGCGATCGCGTCGTGCCAATTTTCTGCGAACCGGTGCGGTACGCGCCGATCGTGACCTCGGGGATGTTGCCGATCAGCTCGACGCTCGTGCCGCCGATACCGCTGACCAACTTTCGCTCGGTAACGCTGAAGAGCGTCGAATGCTTGGAGTAGAAGTCGTAGGCGAGGTTGATGTTCGATTCATCGCCGGTGTCGACCGCGAGCTGGGTCTCGACGGTTCCCAGCCGGACGGTCACGACCGGAACGAAATTGTCGAACGAGAGCGGAACGCCGATCGAGTTGGGAGCGGCCGGGGCGTCGAGTTTGACGGTGTGGGCATCCGCATCGATTTCCAGTCGGGTCGTGCCCAGGAAATCCGCGCCCAGCACGACGTCGTATCCGTAGTGGCTGATGTCGTTGAGCACGACGTAGTACGCCTCTGGATAGGTGGCGTTTCCGACGTGCAGGGGACCGGCACGGATTACTTGCGTCGAGTAATCGCCCAAGCCGCGAACGTGAAACGTTCCGATGACCGCAGCGCCCAAGCGGGCCGCAAGTTCCGAGCTCAGCGAAAACCCGGAGTTGCCGGTGTCGATCAGACAGCGGACCGGGACGCCGGCTACGGTGCAGTCCACGATCGGCGTCACGTGCTCGGGGTCGGTGGCGATCGCTCGGGGCGGCCCGGAAAATGCCGGGACCGGTCCGCGCGGGGGATGAAACGCGCTGGCCACCGGCGTGCGATCGTCGTAGCGTTCGAGCGTTTTCCCGTTATGGAGGATTTCGTACGGAACAGTATAGCCGTCCACGTGGCGATAGTCGCGGTATTCAAACGTATCGTCGCCGCCGAAGTCGCGGGCGAAACGCACCAACGCGCTCGCCGAGTCGACGTATAACCGGATCGGAATGGCCTGTGGGTCGACGGCGTACATCATGCGGTAGCGCTTGCCGGCGAACGTAACCATCCCGGCATCGTCCAGGCGGCCGCCGCGCGATCCAAACGCCGGGGAGAGGAACCCTAACGACGCGACCAGTCGCAGCGATCGCAGGTACGGTTCGGGATCCAGCGATCGCGGCAGAACCGTATCGTTGATGTTCACCGAATAGAGCCGGCTGCCGTCGAAATACGTGCCTTCGCAGAGTTCGCCGGTGCAGCGTCGCATCGTAAACGGAAGGCCGTCGCTTTCGCTTGAGACGACCGTCGTTACGCCTGCGAGATTCACGCGAGAAATCGAAACGAAGTGGGTATTCCAAACCGGGCCCGCGGCCGCGCGCATGCGATCGACCAATCGAGTAAAGTCGGCGGATGGCCGAGCTGCCCCCAGCGTTGAGAGGCCGAGCGCGCAAAGCAAAACCAATCGTGCGGCGAAGCCCATGTTATGGACTTCGAGTTACTCGACCACTACCTTCTCGACGGTTCGCCGGCAAAGGCCGAAGTCGTGAGGCGCTTGCTCGAATCGCCTCCGTCGGTCCCGGGTGCGGCGCCGTTCCTCGAGGGGATGCGCCTGCTCGGCGCGAGAACGCCCGATTTGACGCTCGTCGCGCTGCGGATCGTGCTGGCCGGTAAGAAGGCCGACGATGCGGCGGTCGTAAATCTGCGCGACATCGTCGAGCGGGCTCGAACCGGCGACGTTTCCGCTCGCGAGGCCTTCCGCGCTTCGTACCCGCCGGCCTCATCTTCAGGAGCGTCGTAAATGCAGCCGTTGGCGATCCCCGGTCTTCACATGTGGTCGCACTGGCAGCCGGACCGCGGGATGTTTTTTTCGAGTTACCTGCTCGCGGACGGACGCGAAAACGTTGCGTTCGATCCACTGCCGCTCGACGCCGCGCAGGAAGCGCAGGTGGCGGCTTTGGGCGGCGTGGCGACGATCCTGTTAAGCAACCGCGATCACGAACGCGACGCGGCCCGCATGCGCGAGCGCTTCGGCGCGCGCATTCTTGCCGGCGCCGCCGAGGCCGGCCTGTTCGATCTGCAAGTCGACGGGATCTTCGATTGCGGGCCCCCATCGACTCCTTCGGCGCGCTCGCGCGGACCCGTCGAGGTGGTTCCTGGGGTCAGCGCGCTGGCGCTAAAGGGAGCTAAAACTTCGGGTGAGGTGGCGTTTTATCTGCCCGGTTGCGGCGCGGCGGTCGTCGGCGATGCGCTGCTCGGCGCGCCGGCCGGCGCGCTTTCCTTTCTTCCCGACGAGAAGCTCGTCGATCCGCAGTTGCTGGCGCTGTCGCTGCGCCGGCTGTGGGGGCTGTTGCCGGACGCGCTGCTGTTATGCGACGGCACGCCGCTATTCGCCGGCGTCGAAAATGCGCTGGCGCAGCTTTTGGAAACGCGTGGCGGCC
>DATCGB010000293.1:0-2166 GCA_036509155.1 Candidatus Tumulicola sp.
CTGCAGACGAATAAGGCCAAGGCCGTTGCGGAGCTGTTCGATGTGGTGCAAAGCGTCGACCGCATCGAGGCCGGAGCGGCGATTTCGCAGGCGGCGTTGGGCTTGGGCAAGATCGTACCGGTCCTGCTGCAGGTCAACGTCTCCCGGGCGGAGCGCTTCGGTTGTCCCCCGGTCGAGGCCGGGCGCCTCGCGGAGGGCCTGCGCGCGCTGCCGGGCGTTCAGCTGGACGGGATCATGGCGATCGGACCCTTCACGGACGCGCCGGATGAGATTTCCCGGGCGTTTGAGCTGGCAGCCAAGACGTTTGCCCGTGTAGGTGGAAGTACGCTCTCGATCGGCATGTCGGGAGATTGGCGCCAAGCGGTGCGCGCAGGCTCGACGATGATCCGTCTCGGGACGGCCCTGTTCGGCTCGCGCAACGCCGCGCCGTAGGAAACGTGCCCAAGGAAAAGGAGCGTACTCGGTGAGCGTGTTCAGCAAAATCGGATCGTTCTTCTCGATCCGCGACGATGAAGAGGATCTTTACGAAGACGAGCAGCCGGTATCGAATAACCGCGTCGTTCCGCTTTCGCAGGCAGGCCGCCGCGGCGGGACGGAGGTTAGCGTCTTTTCTCCGCGCGGATATCAGGACGTCGTCGAAATTGCCGACGCACTGCGCAACCGTCAGGTGGTCATCGTCAACCTGCAAAACGCGGACCGGACGCTGCTCCAGCGGGTCGTGGATTTCACCTCCGGCGTGGCGTACACGATCGACGGCAAGATTCAAAAACTCGCCGAAGCGATTTACCTGGTCGTTCCCGCGGGGGTGGGCGTCAACGCGGCCGGCTTGCGCGAATCGATGATGGCCGACGGCACGCTCGACTTCATGTCGAACCGCGCGTAGTTCAAAACTGCTGACAACGAACGAGAGACGATGGAAAAAATTACCCCGATCGACATCCAGCATAAAACCTTTAAGAAGGCGCTGCAGGGCTACGACCGCTCGGAGGTCGATCAGTTTTTGGACGAAGTCATCGAAACGCTCGAAGACGAAGCGCATCATCGTGCGGCGCTCGAGGCGGATATCGCGGATCTCAAAGAGCGAATCAGCCACTTCAAGACGATGGAAGAGTCGCTGCAGAACACGCTGCTGCTCGCGCAGCGGACCGCCGACGAAGTCAAAGCTTCCGCTCACAAGGAAGCCGACCTGATTCGCGAGCAGGCCCGTTTGGCGGGCGAACGGGAGATTGCGAGCTACAACGATTCGATTTCGGAAGTGCGCCGCGAGCAGCAGCGCGCGGTCGAGGCGAGCGAGAAAGCGCGCAGCGAACTGCGCAGCCTGCTGATGACGCATCTCTCGCTGCTCGAAAAAGATGCGCCCCCGAGGGCGGCATCCGCGCCGCCGCCGGGGGTCGCGCCGCAGCCGTCGGCTGCCGACACGAGTTTCGACGAAGAACCGGCGCCCGTGCCGAACACCGATACGACGCGTATTCAGATTTCATAGGGCCGCGCAGCGTGACGACCATCGCTCTTCTCCCCGGTGACGGCATCGGGCCCGAAGTCATGCATGCGGCTGCCTCCGTTTTACAACGGGTTCGGCCGGACGTCGAATGCGTTGAAAGCGCCGTCGGCGGCGCGGCGCTCGCCCAAGGACTGCCCGCGCTCCCGGACGCCGCGCGGGCGATCTGCGATCGCAGCGAAGCGATTTTGTTCGGAAGCGTCGGATTGCCGGAGTACGACGGAAAGCCGCTCGCGCAGCGCCCCGAATACGCGCTATTTCTGCTGCGTGCCGGATACGAGCTATACGCGAATTTGCGTCCGGTGAAGGTTTTCCCCGGCCTCGAGGACGCCTCGTCGCTGAAGCCCGATCTCGTTCGAGGGCTCGATCTGATGGTCGTGCGCGAACTCACCGGCGGCATCTACTACGGAACGCCGAAGGAGCAGCGGACGGTCGACGGCGTGGAAGAGGCGGTGGATACGATGATCTATCGCGCCCCGGAGATCGAGCGCATCGCTCGCGTCGGCTTCGAACTCGCGAGCAAGCGGCGCAAGCGTCTCACGTCGGTCGACAAGCAGAACATTCTCGAAACGTCGCGGCTATGGCGGCGCGTCGTGAACCGGCTAGCGCCCGAGTACCCCGACGTCGCACTCGAGCATTTGCTGGTGGATAACGCCGCGATGCAACTC
>DATCGB010000294.1:0-2752 GCA_036509155.1 Candidatus Tumulicola sp.
TCCAAAAAGCGCCGAGCAGCTGCTCGTACGTAACGCGATCCGGATCGAACGCCACTTCGACGGCTTCGGCGTGGCCCGTGCCGTGACCGCAGACCTGACGATAGGTAGGATGCTCGGTTTTTCCGCCGGTGTATCCCGAAACGGCGTCGAGTACGCCCGGAATCTGACGAAACGCGGCTTCGACTCCCCAAAAGCAGCCGGCGGCGAACGTGGCGGTTTGCGTGGTGTGGTTCATACAACCAAAGAACGCCGGCCGAGCGCGCCTGGATGCGTCAACTGCGGACCAACGCCTCCAGGACTGCGGCGCGGGCCGCATCCAGCGACTTTTGGGCATCTCCCGACGCGTCCATCCAGTCGTTGACCATCAGCGCAAAAATCACCGTGCGGCCGCGTTGGGTGCGCGCGTATCCGGCCAACAGCCGTGCGTGATTCGTCGTGCCGGTCTTGGCGTAGATCGCGCCCTGGAGCGGCGGCCGGGCAAAGGTCGAACGGAGCGTTCCGCTGATTCCCGCAATCGGCAACGCGGCCATCACCGTTTCGCGCTGCGGTCCGCGCCAGTCCGCCGTCAAAATCGCTACCAGCGCGCACGGCGTGACGCGGTCGTATTCGGACAGTCCCGAACCGTCGACGACCGTCAGCGTCGCCGGATCGACCCCGACGCTCGCGAGCCAACGAGTTTCGTTGCTAATGCCCCGTTCGCGCGTATCGGCTCCGCGAGCGCCGCCCGCAATCGCGTGAGCGGACGCCTGTGCTCCCAACTCTTCGAGAAGCTGCTCGCCGATTAAGTTCGTACTAGGTGGCCAAAAATCGCGCAGGATGCCCGCCAAAGGCTTCGAGCGATGCATCCAGAGCATCGTCGCGCCGGCGGGCGTCGCGCCGAGCCGGGTGCCGCCGTCGATCGTGACGCCTCGCGCCGCGAGCGAGCGAACGAAGACATCCGTTGCATAAGCGGCCGGATCCGGAACCGCCGGCTCCAAATCGTCGGAAAGCGGCGCGCCGATCGGATACGATCCAAACACGCGAATCGTTTGCGGCCGGTCCCACGGCCGCGCCAGATCGGTCGTGTCGGCGCTTCCGCGTGCGCCGGTAACGGTTGCATTGTCGATCGTGAACGCGGAGCTTTGCGGGCTGGCTTGTACGACCGTCGGCTCGCCGAGCGCATCGCCCGCACGCACGCGCACGTGTGCGACGTTGAGGCCGAGCCCCAGCGCCGACGGGACCGCGGCGTACTCGTACGGGATGTCGTCGATCGACCATCCGGGAGGATAGCGCGGTGCGTCGTAACGCGTCGCATCGCCAACCACCGCGCCGGAAACGTGCCGTAGTCCGGCGGCGGTAACGGCCGCCGCGGCCGCGTCGAGATCTTCGAGCGAAAGCTGCGCGTCGCCGCCTCCGCGGAGGTAGAGATCGCCCTGCAGCGTTCCGTTCGCGATGCTGCCGGCCGAAGCGACGGTCGTGGTGAATCGGAACGAAACGCCCAGGCGGGCTATTGCCGCCGAGCCCACAACCAGTTTAAGCGTCGACGCCGGAACGAAATCGTCGTCCGGATTTCGCGCGTAGAGCACCGCGCCGCTAGCCGCATCGACCGCCAGCACGCCCACGTGTGCGCCCGCGAGCGTTTTCGTCGCCAGCGCCGCGTCGATCGGACTTTGCGGGGACGCGGCCTGCGCGAACGTCATCGAAGCCCATGCCGCCGCCGCCAGCGCCGCCGTCAATCGCGCGGCGCGCACTACAGGCTCCCGAACTGTCCCACGAACCGGTCGATTCGCGCCTGATCGACGCCCGCCGCCAGCAGCCGCACCGCTAAGTTTTCGCGCCGCTCGGGCGGCGTAACGAACATGAACGCCGCTTCGGGTGCGGGCCCGAGACCGTCGGCCGCGGCCGTCGCGCGCACCGTGCACCACTCGCCGGCGGCCGGAATCAACGCCGTTTGGTAGGGTGCGAGCGTCACGGCCGTCGTGCCGCAGGCTACCTCAAGCGGCATGTCGAGCGACATGACGGCGAGCGGCCGGGCGGCGGTCGCGATCGATGCGGGTTCGGCGGTGGCCACGATCCGTTCGACGACGAAACGTTCGTCGGCAATCAACGCAATGCGGTCGAGACCTTCGAAACGATAAGGGATTTGCATCAGCGCACCGCCGGTTCCGGCGCGATAGTTCAGAACGTCCGCCGCTTTTTCGATGTGCAGTTGGCGCGGTTTTCCGTCGGCGCCAAGGCGATTCCAATCGAACATGCGATACGTCAGGTCGCTGGCCTGCTGCGTCTCGAACAACGTCACGCCCGAGCCGATCGCGTGCACCATTCCGGCCGGAATGTAGACAGTGTCGCCCGCAATCACCGGAATCTTCCGTAAAATGTCGCCCAATGTCCCGTCCGCGACGCGCCGTTCGTATTCTTCGCGCGACGTATCGCGGGTCCACCCGAGCACGAGTTCGGCGCCGGGTTGCGCGGAGAACACGTACCAGCTCTCGGTTTTCCCATTCGCCTGATGCTCGACCCGTTGCGCGTAGGCGTCGTCGGGGTGCACCTGAACGGAGAGCCAATCGTGGGCCGTGATGATCTTCGTCAAGACCGGAAAGATGCGGGCCGGGTCGAGGTCGCCCAGGAACTTGGCGCCGAGCGTCGCGCGTAGCTCGGCGACGGTTTTGCCGGCGAGCGAGCCGTTGGTAACCACGTTCGCATCCCAGCATTCCCACGACTCCCCGATCTTGTCGTTCGGATCGCCGTGCTTGCCGTACTCGGCGACCAGCTC
>DATCGB010000295.1:0-8242 GCA_036509155.1 Candidatus Tumulicola sp.
GCCGAACATCGAGCCAACCGACGAGTACTGCGTCAGCAGGGCGCCGAGGATCCAGCCGCTCGTCGCTACCAGACCGGCCTGCCAACTGAGCCCGAAAATCGCGCCGAACGAGGTTGCCACGCCTTTGCCGCCCCGCCAGCCCAGCCACGGCGAAAAGCAGTGGCCCAGGACGGCCGCCGCGGCAACCAGCGCCGCGAGCACGTGCGCCGTCGGGAATGCCGCGGCGCAAAACGTCGGGATGAAGCCCTTGAGCGCGTCGAGCAGCAGCACCGCCGCGCCGCCTTTTTTCCCGAGCGTGCGCAGCGCGTTCATCGCGCCGATGTTGCCCGAACCTTGCCCGCGCAGATCCGTGCAGTAGAACAGCCGGCCGATCAGATAGCCGAACGGAATCGAACCGATGAGAAACGCGACGACGAGCGTCCCCACGACGGCGGCGACGGCGATCATCGCCCGTCGGCCTCGTTCTCGCGGCGAGGACGAAATTCGAGCGTCAGCGGAACGCCTTCAAAGTCGAAGTGCTGCCGAATGACGTTTTCCAGAAAACGCTTGTAATGCGATTGCAGCAGCTCCGGGTCGTTGCAGTGAAAGACGAAGATCGGCGGATGCGTTGCCGGTTGGGTTGCGTAATACACCTTGAAAAGTTTGCCGCGGACGGCCGCGGCCGGATGCGCGAGCACCGCATCGCGGATCGCGGAGTTGAGCTGCGGTGTGGGAATCCGCCGATCGAGATTTTCGGCGACGTGATTGACGACCGGCATCAGGCTGCCCAAGCGCCGATGCGTTTTCGCCGAGAGAAACGTTACCGGCGCGAAGCGCGCAAACGGCATGAGTTCGTGGATGACGTTGGCCAGTTCGCCCTGGCTGAACTCGCCCTGTTCGCGCACCAAATCCCACTTGTTGCCCACGACGATCAGACCCTTACGCTCCTCGATGGCCAGGCCCGCCAAGCGGCGATCCTGCATCGTGACGCCGGTCATCGCGTCGAAGACGAGCAACGCGATATCGCAACGCGAGATCGCTTTGAGCGAACGTAGCGCGGCGTAATACTCGATGGCGCCGTGCGCTTCGGGCTTCTTGTTCACGCCGGCCGTATCGATGAGGCGAATTTTACGGCCGTGCCATGCGAAAATCGTATCGACGGCGTCGCGCGTCGTACCGGGAACTTCGGACACGATCGCGCGCTCCTCACCCAGCAGCGCGTTGAGCAGGGAGCTTTTCCCGACGTTCGGCCGGCCGATAATCGCGAGTGCGAGTTCGCTCTCGCCGACGGCGTCGGGCGCTTGCGGCGGAAGCAGATCGACGATGCGGTCGAGCAGGTCGCCGGTACCTTCGCCGTGGATCGCCGAAACGGCGACCGGTTCGCCGAAGCCGAGTTTTGCGAACTCGGCGTGGACCGATGCGGCCGCGGCCGGCGATTCGGCTTTGTTGGCGACCAGCACGATCGGACGGTGCGTGCGCCGCAGAATCCCGGCGACGTCGTCATCCAGCGGATGCAGCCCGGTCTGCGCGTCGACGACCAGAACGACGACGTCGGCTTCGGCCGCCGCGGCTTCGGCCTGGCGGCGAGTGATTTCGGCAAAGCGATCGCCGTGCGCGGCATCCGCTTCGGGGTCGATCCCGGCCGTGTCCACCAAGCTGAAGACGCGACCGCGCCAATCGCAGAGCGCGTAGAGCCGGTCGCGGGTGACGCCAGGGGTGTCCTCCACGATCGCCAGGCGCTGACCGATCAGCCGGTTGAAGAGTGCGCTCTTGCCGACGTTCGGGCGTCCGACCACCGCAACGGTCGCCGGGCGAAGCATTTTTCCCTCGCCGGCCGGTTCATCATCTACGAGATTCACGCTTCTAGCCTTCTGACCGCGATTGCGCGGCACCCATCGGCCGGAAGACTTCCGCCGCGGGGCGAAGGGGCCTCGTCGGCCCATGGCGAGCATTTATATCGAAACCTTCGGATGCCAGATGAACGAGGCCGATTCGCAGTACATTGCGGATCGAGCGTCGTCGGCTGGTTATGCAATTGCCGGTCGGCCGGAAGACGCGAACGTTCTCGTGCTCAACACCTGCACGGTGCGCGACAACGCGGAGCGGCGGGCGTACGGCCGCATGAATCATTTCAAGGTCCTCAAGGACGCCGATCCGCAGGTGCGGCTGGTGGTGATGGGCTGCTTGGCCGAGCAGGACCGCGATAGTATGCGCCGCCGGTCGCCCCACGTCGACGCCGTTTTCGGAACGAAAGAACTCGTGCAGTTGGGCGATCAGCTCGCGGCCTGGCAGCCGAACTTCGCCGACGCTATCGACTTTACCGAAGATCGCGCGCTGATCGTGCCGCTGGGCGGCACGGCCGATGCCGTGGCCGGGGCGTTTTCGCCGCTGCGCGCGTTCGTCAACGTGCAGCGCGGCTGCTCGTACTACTGCACCTTCTGCATCGTACCGCACGTGCGCGGCCGGTTCGACCATCGCCCGTTGGCGGCGATCGCCCGCGACGTCGAGCAAAAAATCGCCGCCGGCGCGCGCGAGGTCACGCTGGTCGGTCAGACGGTCAACGCTTGGAAAGACCCGGCGACGGGCGTGGATTTCGGCGACTTATGCCAAACGGTCGCGCGGCTGCCGGGGCTCGAGCGGCTGACGTTCATTTCGCCCCATCCGAAAGACTTTACCGAAAAAATCATCGCCGATCTCGGCGATCTGCCGCAGCTCAACCCGCGCATCCATATGCCGCTGCAATCGGCCAGCGACTCGATGCTGCGCCGGATGAACCGCAAGTACACGGCCGCGCAGTTCCACCAAAAGGTCGAGTTCGTGCGCCGCTACCTGCCGGGATGGGCGATCACGACCGACATCATCGTCGGGTTTCCCGGCGAAACCGACGACGACTTCGAACGCACGCTCGACTACGTCCGAACCGGGGTTTTCGCCAACGCCTTTACGTTCATGTACTCGATTCGCCGGGGTACGCCCGCGGCGAACTGGGAGCAAGTACCCCACGAGGTCGCATCCGCGCGTTTCGCCCGGCTCATCGACGCTCAGAATACCGTCACCCGCGCCTATCACGACGCGAAGATCGGCACGACGGTGCGCGCGCTGATCTCCGGTCCGTCCAAAAAAGATCCGGAAAAACTCGCCGCACGAACGCTCGACAACGTGACCGCGATTGCGCCCAAACCGGGAGACTACGACGAAAACCTGTACGCGCGCGAGCCGTGGATCGACATCGATGTGACGGCCGCCCACGTGTGGGGTTGCACGGGTGAGATCGTGCGGCGCGCCGGCTCGTACGCGCACCCCGGCAACGCCGTGCGGCGCGCGGTTGTGAGCCTGCTGTAATCGAGGCTCGACGAAACGTTATGAAACATTGGCAGGCCGTTTCGGCTGCGACCGCGCTGGCGGCCTGCACCGGGAATTCCACCCCGGCGCTGCCGCACGGGGCGGCCTCCGCGCAGCGAGTTTCGCGCCTGGGCAGGCCGACGACCGCGCGTTCCTCAAGCCCGAAGATGCCGCCGCCTACGCGCAGTGGGTGGCCGCCCAAAGTTATCGCGGAGTCATGATTTGGGACGTGGATCTGGACAATCCGCAGGCGCCGATGAACGGAACCGGCTATCCGAAGGGTACGTACGTCAAAGCCATCGGCAGCGCTCTAGGCTCCTAGGTTCGTGAAGGAAATCCGGCCGGGGTTCGGCACGTTACCCGAGTGAGCGGAACCGTCGCGAAGTACTCGCCGATGCTCGAGCAATACTTCGGGATGAAAGGCAAGCATCCCGAAGCGGTTTTGCTGTCGCGCGTCGGCGACTTTTACGAGGCATACGGTGAAGACGCGGAGACGATCGCGCGCGCGCTCCAAATCGCGCTGACCAGCAAGGAGGCCGGAAGCGGGCAGCGGGTGGCGATGGCGGGCGTCCCGCATCACGCGCTCGCGCAGTATCTGGCGCGTCTGGTGGCGCAGCGATTCGTCGTCGCGCTGGCCGAGCAGCTCGAGGCTCCGCAGCCCAACAAGCTCGTGCGTCGCGAGGTGGTTCGGCTCGTGACCCCGGGAACGCTGATCGAAGATCATCTGCTCGACGGCAAGCAAAACAACTACTTGGCGGCCATCGCGGCGATCGAAGGAACGTTTGCCCTGGCGTATGCCGACGTGTCGACCGGCTTCTGCGCGGCGACGACGCTGTCGGGCGACAACTCCTACGACGAGCTGTTGGCGGAACTGGGGCGCATCGGCCCGGCCGAAATCGTCGCCGACTTGCCGGCCGATTTGCGGGCTACGATGGCGACCGCGGTTGAAGGCCTGGGCGCGCGCCTGGCATCGCCGGCCCTGGGCGTCGTGGAGACGCGCGCACGTGGTCCGCTTCCGGGTTTTTCACACGACGAATCGCTGGCGATTCATCGCGCGCTCGACGCGCTCGGCGCGTTCGTCAAACGGACGGGCGTCGCCAATCCGCGCGGCCAGCCGCACGACGACGCCTCCTCCGGACTGAACCGGCCCGAGTTGTATCGGCGTCAAACGTTTCTCGCGCTCGACCCGGCAACCCGCAAACATCTCGAGCTGATCCGGCCGCAAGGCCAGAATCCGCGAGCGACGCTGTTGGTAACGCTGGACCGGTGCGCCACATCGATGGGTTCGCGGATGCTGGCGCGCTGGATTTTGGCACCTCTGATCGAGCGCGCCGACGTCGTCGCGCGTCAGGATGCCGTCGCCGTTCTGCTCGAGGAACACGTCCGTCGGGACGCACTGCGCGAGTTGCTCAAAGGATGTTTCGATCTCGAACGGATCGCGCAGAAAGTCCGCTTTCGGCGGGCCGGCCCGCGCGATCTCGCGTCGCTGCGCCGGACGCTCGATGGGCTGCGCCCGTTGCGTCACGTCGCGCCGCCGGCGCTCGCGCCGCTGCTGGACCGGATTGCCGATTTCGCCGACGTGCGCGAAGACGTCGAGCGCACGCTGGTCGACGAGCCGCCCGCCCACGTCGGCGACGGCGGCGTCATTCGCCCCGAGGCGAACGCCGAGCTTGCCGAGTGCGTGGCGTTACGCACCCAGGCGCGTACGAAGCTCTCGGAACTGGAAGAGCGCGAGCGCGAGCGCACCGGCATCAAGACGCTCAAGATCAAATACGCGAGCGCCTTCGGCTATGCCATCGAAATCGGCCGGAGTCATACCGGCCACGTACCGCCGGATTACGTTCGCAAGCAGACGCTCACCACCGGCGAGCGCTACGTCACGCCCGAACTCAAGGAACTCGAGCTGGCAATTTCCACGGCGCAGGGGCGCCAGGAACGTCTCGAAGGGCAACTGTTCGAAGCGTTGGTGGAACGCATCGCGGCGCGCACCGAGGAGCTGCTGCTGGCCGCCGACGCGATCGCGGAAATCGACGTCTTGGCTTCGTTGGCGCAGTGTGCGGCCGAACGCGGTTACGTGCGGCCCGCATTCGTCGCCGAGAGCGTCGTCACGATTGAAGAGGGCCGCCATCCCGTTATGGAAGCGACGCTGCAGACGAACTTCGTTCCCAACGATCTTACCCTGCGCGAAGGCGAGCATCGCTTCATTCTGCTGACCGGGCCGAACATGGGCGGCAAGTCAACCTACCTCCGGCAAACCGGACTGCTGACGATCATGGCGCAGATCGGGTCGTTCGTACCGGCAAAGGCGATGACGCTCGGCGTCGTCGACCGCATCTTCACGCGGATCGGCGCCGGCGACGATTTGGCCTCGGGGCAATCGACCTTCTACATGGAAATGGCCGAGGGGGCGAACATCCTGCGGCGCAGCACGCACCGTTCGCTGCTGCTGATCGACGAAGTCGGCCGCGGAACGGGCACGCTCGACGGCCTTTCGATCGCGCAGGCGATCAGCGAGTTTTTGCTGGGCCTCGAAGAGCGCTCGCCGATGGTGCTGTTCGCGACCCACTTTCATGAGTTGTGCGCGCTCGCCGATCACTGGAGCCAGGTCGTCAACTACCACATCACGGCGGTCGAAAACACCGCGCGCGACGGCGCGCCGGTATTCTCGCATCGGGTCGCGCCCGGCAGCTCGTCGCGGTCGTTCGGCATCGAGGTCGCGCGCATGGCCGGAATGCCGCCGGCGGTGATCGAGCGAGCTCGCGAGATCGCCGAAGCGCTTTCCGGGCACGCCGACGTCGAAGCCCAGGTGCCGTTGCGCAAGAACGTGTCGAAGCAGCCGATCGACCCCGAGCGCCAACTGTCGTTTCTTCAAGCCGAATAACCGGAGGCGCGGTGACCCCGAAGATTCGCGAGCTCGACGACGTCACGATCGGACAAATTGCCGCCGGCGAAATCGTCGAACGCCCCGCCTCGGTCGTCAAAGAGCTGGTTGAAAATGCGGTCGATGCCGGCGCGACCCGGGTGACCGTAGCCGTCGAACGCGGCGGCAGCGAGTCGATCGAAGTGATCGACGACGGCGCGGGCGTCGCCGCGCACGACCTGCCGATGGCCGTGCGCCGTCACGCTACCAGCAAACTCGCGGCGGCGGTGGACCTGGAATCGATCGCGACGCTGGGCTTTCGCGGCGAGGGCTTGGCGTCGATCGCCGCCGTGTCGCGGCTCGAAATCGTGTCGCGCGAGCCGCACGCACCGATCGGGTCGCGCATCGCCGCCCGCGGCGAGGAGATCGGCGTCGTCGAACCAGCGGCCGCGCCGGTTGGAACGCGCGTCCGGGTCGAAGGGCTGTTCGAGAACGTGCCGGTGCGCCGCGAATACCTGCGGTCGGTCAATGCCGAGTTCAATCGCATTTCGTCGTGGCTGACGAACTTTTCGATCGCGTATCCGAATATTACGTTTACGCTTCGGCACGACGGCAAGGACGTGTGGGTGATGCCGAAGACCGCCGATCCCCGCGCGCGATTGGCGACGGTTTTTGGACGCGACGCATCCCAAACGCTGTTGTCGCTCGACGCCGCCGCAGCCGCGACGATCGACGGAACGGTGCGCGGTTTCATCAGCGCTCCGGGGTCGGATCGCCCCGACCGGCGCATGCAGCTATTGTTTGTGAATGGCCGGCTGCTTCGCAGCCCGCTGCTGGCCGGTGCGTGGACGGCCGGCTATGCGACGTTTGCGATGTCCGGCCGGCATCCGTTCGGCGTCGTCTTCCTCGAGCTTCCTCCGGCGCACGTCGACCCGAACGTGCATCCAACCAAGAGCGACGTTCGCCTGCGATTCGGCAGCCAAGTTTTCGACGCGGTCCGCCGCTCGATGAGCGCCACGCTGCACGCCGACGCGGCCGCTCGCTTTGCGCGGCAAACGTCCGGCTCGAGCGAACGCGGCATCTCGCCGGCGCCGCTCGAGATCGACGCCGGCTTGGCGCACGTTCAGTCGCTATTCGAAAGCGTGCCCGGCGATCCCGACGCCGTGCCCGGGCGCCGTCTGCGCGTGCTCGCCCAGCTCGATCGAACGTTCATCCTCGCGAGCGACGGCGAGATGCTGCTGCTGGTCGATCAGCACGCCGCCCACGAGCGCATTGCCTACGAAAGCATCGTCGAGCGCGCGCGCGGAGGCACGCCGAGCGAGCCGCTGCTGGTGCCCTACGTGGTCGAACTGGACGGCGAACGCAGTGCCGCGCTCGACCGCAGCCTCGAAACGCTGCGCGAAGGCGGCTTG
Source organism: Candidatus Tumulicola sp. (assembly GCA_036509155.1). Lineage (GTDB taxonomy): Bacteria > Vulcanimicrobiota > Vulcanimicrobiia > Vulcanimicrobiales > Vulcanimicrobiaceae > Tumulicola. The sequence goes on from DATCGB010000295.1 coordinate 7,594, forward strand.
GAAATCGAAGCCTTCGGCGAACGGACGTATCGCATCGCCGCCACGCCGGCCGGCTACCGGGCGCGCCCGTTCGATCTGGCGGCATTCGTCGAAGATCTTACCGCCGATCCCAAAGGGCGCAGCGTCCGCGAACGCGTGTGGGCGTCGCTCGCGTGTCATTCGGTTGCGGTTGCCGGCGAACGGCTCGAGCTCGACGAAATGACGACGCTCGTCGACCGGCTGCAGCGATGCATCAATCCGATGCACTGCCCGCACGGGCGGCCGACGATGGTCCGGCTCGGTCCGACCGACGTCGCGCGTATGTTCAAGCGTGTCTGACGTTTTGATTCTCGCCGGACCGACGGCCAGCGGAAAAACCGATCTAGCGATCGAACTCGCGCGCACGTTCGATGCGGAGATCGTAGGCGCCGACTCGCGCCAAATCTATCGCGACATGCCGATCGGTACGGCCGTACCGACGCCCGAGCAACTGGCGGCCGTCCCGCATCACTGCATTGCGTTCCTCGACCCGAACCAACGGTATTCCGCCGCCCGCTACGCGCACGACGCGCTCGAAGCGATCGAAGGGATCGGGCGCCGGGGCCGACGCGCGATCGTCGCGGGCGGGACGGGATTTTATATCCGCGCGCTCACCGGTGCAATCGCACTG
>DATCGB010000296.1:0-8817 GCA_036509155.1 Candidatus Tumulicola sp.
CCGGTTTGGGCGGATGGATGCGTAAACGCGCGGGCAGTTCGATGGCAAACGTCGGCAAGCGCTGCAGCCGCGTCGGCGAGCGCGATTCGATCGGATGCGCTTTTCGGTCGCCGTCGAGCAGCGTCCAAAAGAGGCGCGCGATCGCGTTGCGGTGGGTGACGAAGGCGTCCGCTTTTCCGGCCGTACCGTAGAGCACGAGGCCGGCCAGCAGCGCTTCGCGGCAGTGGGCGGCTTGCGGCATGTCGCGGGCGAGCGCATCTTTGGTATCGGCGGAGATCATATCCAGTCGGCCGGCTCGTCTTTGCGCGTGGTGAGTATTTCGTAGAGGTCGGCCGGCTTCACCGCCGGCGTGACGCGCAGCGGCACCTCGCGAACGGCGACGGTCACGAAGCGCGTCGCGTAGTGGATTTCGAGCACGTCGCCCGGCTTGACCTGATAGCCCGGCTTGAGCGGTTTGCCGTCTTTGGTGATGCGGCCGTGCTCGAGCGCCTCGTGCGCCTCGCTGCGCCGCTTGGAAAGCCGAGAGACTTTCATGAACTTGTCGAGCCGCATCCCGCGACGCTACTCCGGCGGCCCGGCCAAAACCCGCCCGCCTCCCGAGCGTAATGCGATAGGTTTGACAGATTATCGATATATCGCATAGTATCTCTACATGATGCACGATCGATTTGAGCACGAGTGGGGCTTCGGCTTCGGAGGCCCCCGCCATCGGCATGGGCGCCGCTTCAAACGCGGGATCCTCAAGTTCGTGCTGCTCAAGATTCTGGCCGATGCGCCCAACCACGGGTACGACCTCATTCGGATGTTTCGGGCCAAGGGCTGGGCCGGCGGCGCCGGGTCGATTTATCCGCTGTTAGCCTCGCTCGAAGCAGACGGCTTGATCGTCGGGCAGGACGAGGGCGAGCGGCGCACCTACACGGTGACCGACAAGGGCCGGCGCCACTTGAGCGAGCACGGCGGCCACCTCGGAGCGTTTTTCGATGACGACGGCAACGACGAAAACCTCGCCGAGCCGGACGTCCGCGGCGAACTGCGCGACGCCGCCGGCAGGTTGATGCAGGCGGTGATGCAATTGGGGGCGAGTTCGAAAGGCGAGACGATCGAGCGAGTGCGCGACCTGCTGGACCGGACGCGCAAAGAAATATACACGCTGCTCGCACAGGAGTAACCCATGGCGCAAGCGTCGGTTGCGCGCCGTCCCGGAGTCAACATTTTCGACGAGAGCAGACCGATGTGGCGGCTGCTCCTCGTTTTTCTCATACCCTTGATGCTGAGCAACATTCTGCAGGCGGCGTCGCAGACGGTCGCCAGTGTTTGGATCGGCCGGCTGCTCGGTACGCAGGCGCTGGGCGCGATCTCGGCCGTCTTTCCGATTCTCTTTTTGCTGGTATCGTTTCTGATCGGAATCGCCAGCGGCAGCACCGTGCTGATCGGCCAAGCCTACGGTGCCGGCGACCATCACAAGGTCAAGAAGATCGCCGGGACCGTCGTGGGTGCCGCGCTCTACCTCGGCATCCTCGTCGCGCTCGTCGGCTCCCTCGCGTCGCCGTGGATTCTCGGGCTGATGGCCACGCCGCCCGATATCCTCGCTCAGTCCGACGCCTATGCGAAGGTCGTGTTCCTGACGATGCCGCTGATCTTCGTCTACCTGGTCTACACGACGTTTCTGCGCGGCACGGGCGACTCGACCACGCCGTTTTACGCGTTGATAGTTTCGACCGTCCTCGTCATGACGATTACGCCGCTGTTCATCCTCGGATGGTTCGGCATTCCGAAACTCGGCGTCGTGAGCGCCGCCGTAGCGGGATTCATCGCCAACGGCGCCGCGTTCGCATGGCTGCTCGTCTATCTGCACCGGCGCAACCATCCGTTGAAGTTCGATCGCGAAACGCTCTCCGACATGCGCGTCGACTGGACCATTCTGTGGGCGGTGATCCGGATCGGGGTGCCGACCGGCGTTCAGGTCATCATGGTCTCGTTGGCGGAAATCGCCGTCATAACGTTCGTCAACCGATTCGGATCCGACGCAACCGCTGCGTACGGGGCGGTCAATCAGGTCGTCAGTTACGTTCAGTTTCCGGCCATCTCGATCGGCATCGCCGCGTCGATCTTCGGCGCGCAGTGTATCGGCGCGCGCCGCGAGGACAAACTCGGCAGCGTCATCCGCTCGGCGGTCGGGCTGAACTACGCGATCGGCGCCGTGCTCATTTCGATCTGTTACATCTTCGCCTGGGACGTCTTGGGCTGGTTCATCATCAACGCTCACACGTTGACGATCGCCCACGCCCTGCTGATGATCACGTTGTGGAGTTACGCGGTGTTCGGCAACAGCGCGGTGCTCAGCGGCATCATGCGCGGCAGCGGAACGGTGCTGGTCCCGACCTTGATCGGAATATTCTCGATTTGGGGCGTCGAGGTCCCGGCCGCCTATTTTTTGATGCATCGCTTCGGACTCGACGGCGTTTGGATGGGCTACCCGATCGCGTTCTGCAGCGGCCTCGTGCTGCAGTTCTGCTACTACGAATTCTTTTGGAAGCGCAAAACCCACGCGCGCCTGGTATGAGCGCTAGCGACGACGAGATCGCGGCGATCGTCGAACGGCTCGACCTCGCGCCCCATCCCGAAGGCGGGTATTTTGCCGAAACCTACCGCAGCGAGCGCAACGCCGGTGAACGCGCGTTCTCGACGGCGATATATTTTCTGGTGACCGCCGCCAGTCCGTCGCGCATGCATCGCGTCGCCGCCGACGAGATGTGGCATTTCTATCGGGGCGACCCGCTCGAAATGCTTGCGCTCGGTCCGTCGGGACGGTCGCACGTCGCGAGCATCGGCAGCGATCTGGCGGCCGGACAAAGCCCGCAGGTGCTGGTGCCGGCGGGAACCTGGCAGGGAACCCGGGTCGCGCCGGGTGGCCGGTACGCTCTCGTGGGCGCGACGGTCACGCCGGGCTTCGATTTTGCCGACTTCGAAATGGGCGATGCCGAAACGCTGATCGCGGCGTGCCCCGCCCATGCCGACTTGATTCGCGCGCTGTCCTAGCGGCGTTTCTTGCCTTTTGGCGTGACGCACGTGCCGGCGGCGCGGCACACGACGATCGGCGTTTCGAGCGCGTCGGCGGCGCTCTCGCCGACGTCGGGCCGGGCGGCGATGATTTTGCGCGCCTCGAATTCCATCCGCCGCGACGTGTTGCCGAGGTTGACGATCCGGCCTTCCGCCTCGATATAGTCGCCGGCGTACACCGGGGCGAGAAACTCGACCACGTCGTAGGCCACGAACAGTCCCTCGTCGCCGTCGAGCCGGATCAGCAGTTCGGTTGCGACGTCGCCGAAGAGCGCGAGCATGCGCGCGCCATCGACCAGGTTGCCGCCGTAGTGCGCGTCGTGCGCGCTCATCCGCAGCCGGATTAGGCTGCTTGCGTTTTCGCTAGTTGCCACAGTTCCTCGAGTTCCTCCAGCGATAGATCGGCCAGCGCTTTGCCTTCGGCGGCGGCCCGCGTTTCCATGAAGCTGAAGCGCTTGTAAAACTTTTCGTTGGCTTGCCGCATGGCCGTTTCGGCTTCGACGCCGAGCGCGCGCGAAAGGTTCGCGAGGGTGAAGAAGACGTCGCCAAGCTCCTCGCGCACGTGCGCGTCGTCCTGCTTTTCGCGTCGCGCCTCGGCCAACTCGCGCAGTTCCTCGGTCAGCTTGTCCAGCACACCCTCGACGTTGGGCCAATCGAACCCAACCCGCGACGCTTTTTCCTGCATCCGCTGACCGCGCTGCAGCGCTCCTAAATTCTTGGGAATGCCGTCGAGCCGGCTCTTGCGTTTCCGGCCCGTTTTTTCGAGTGCTTTAAGCCGTTCCCAGTTGCGCCACTGGGCGTCGACGTCTTCGATGACGGCGTCGCCGAAAACGTGCGGATGGCGCCGCACCATCTTGTTCGAAAGCGCGTCGACCACGTCGGCGACGCTGAATTTTCCGGTCTCGGTGGCGACCTGCGCGTGAAACACGATCTGCAGCAGCAGATCGCCCAGCTCTTCGCACAGCGAGTCGGAATCGCCGCTCTCGATCGCTTCGACGACTTCGTAGGTTTCTTCGATCAGGTACGGGACGAGCGTGCGATGGGTTTGCTCGCGGTCCCACGGACATCCCATCCGCAGGCGCGCCATGATTTCGACCAGGTCGTCCCACGAGTGGTGCGCCGACTGCGGCGGCAACGGCACCAGCGGCATCGCATTCGATGCGGCGAGCGTGGAGCGCGGCATTCCCGGAACGATCGCCGCGCCGACGCCCGCACCTTCGAGCAGCCGCAGCAGCGCCGGCAAGCCCGGGAAGTCCGAGAGCGGGTTGCCCAGGATGCCGAGCCCGAGATCGCCGCCGTCGGTCAGCCCCGTCAGGCGCGCCACGAACCGTTCGATTTCCTCGCTGCCGCCGCGCACGAACAGCGCCGGGTCGTCGATCGAACCGCTCACCACCTCTACGCCGTTCCGGGTCAGATACGCGCGCAGATCCGGCGGCGCGAGCGGCGTGACGGCGCGTCCGACGGCGCGCAGCGCGTCGAGACCACCGATCGTCAACAAGCCTGGGTCGCCCGGGCCGAGCCCGGCGATGCGTACCAGCATGGCTGCGCGCTTTCGAGGTGCTCGCAAAAAGGCCCCGGCGCGAACGCCGGGGCCTCCTACGAGAACCGAGGTCTCGAGTTGCCTTACTTGGTGGGCGCAGGCGACGCGGCGGCCGGTGCCGAGGACATCGCGGCCGCCGGCGGCGGCGATGGGAAGAGGTCGGCAAAACGCGGGTCCAGCACCACGATCGTGGCCTTCTGCTGCAGCCCTTGCAGGAAGGGCTGAATCAGCGGAGCTTCCTGCTGCTGGCGCAGCATCGCGGTAATCTTGTCGGTCGAGTTTGCGACCGTGGCCTTTTGGCCCGGCACGACTTTTTCAACCTGGATGATGTGGTATCCGAACGGCGACTTCACGGGCGCGCTGATCTTGCCGGCGGGCAGCGTGAACGCGACCTTGTCGAACGCCGGCACCATCTGCCCGCGGCGGAACAGGCCCAGCTCGCCGCCCTTGGCTTTGCTGCCCGGGTCGGTCGAATACTGTTTGGCGACGCTGGCGAAGTCTTGCCCCGATTTCAGGGCGGCTTCGACTTTGTCGGCCGTCGCGAGATTGGCCACCAAAATGTGGCGGGCTTGCACCTGCTCCGGTTTGTCGAAGGCGGCGTGATTCTTATCGAAGTACTGCTTGACCTGAGCGGGCGAGATCGTCACGTCCTTGGCGAGCGCTTTGTCGAGGATGATCTGCTCGCGCAACGCTTGTTTGACGTCGTCTTCGCTCAGACCGCGCGCCTTGAGCATGTCGTCCCACGATCCGTTCGGGAAGTTGGCTTTCAGATCGTCTTCGCGCGAAGCGATCTCCGTATCCGTGACGGTAATCTTGTTGTTCTTGGCATACTGCAGGATCAGCGCTTCCTGCACCATCTGCTGCAGGGTATTGCGCGCGCCGGGGCTGGCTTCGAGCTTGCTTTCGAAGGCGCTCTTGCTGATCGGCTCGCCATTCACCGTCGCGACGGAACCCGTACCCGAGCACGCGGCCATGCCGGCGCCGAGAAGCAGGCTAACGACGCCCGCGATGACACGTTGGGCTTTCGACATTGTCGGCTCCACAGGAAAAAAGTCAGTGCATAGTAAGCGCGGGGCGGGGGCCCCACGTTTCGCTCGCCTCGTTCGCGCGCAGACCCGCAGGTCCTCCGTGGAGGCCACGACCGGGGCTAAACCTGGGGTTTTGATGAAAAAGCGGGCGCTCGGCCGCTACATCGCCTCCAGAAGGCCGCGCAGCAGCGGCATCCAGACGCCCTCGGCCCGCTGCTTGTCGCGTGCCGGCGGAAGGTCGACCAAAATTTTGCCCTCCGCGAAACGAAAGCGGTTCTTCGTCAGCGACTGAAGCTTGGGGATCGTTGCCGCAGTAAGGTCGAACCCCGAGCCGACGCCTAGCGTCAGGCGCTCGGCGTCGACCACCACGCGCGTCACGTGCTTGGCCAGGGCGATCGCCCGCAGCTTGGTCAGCTCGATCAAGTGTTCGAGCGGCAGCGGGAAGGGGCCGAAGCGGTCGCGCACGCCGGCCGCGATTTCTTCCACTTCCGGCTGCGTGCGCGCTTTCGCGAGCTGCTGATAGACGGCGATTTTTTGCGACACCTGCGGGATATACTCGCTGGGGATGAAGGCGCTGATCTTCACGTCGATCACCGCTTCGCGGCGGTCCTCGAGCGCGGCCGACATGCCGCGCCGCTGCGCGATGGCTTCGGCGAGCATCTCGCAGTACGTTTCGAATCCGACCGATGCGATGAAGCCCGACTGGGCGGCGCCCAGGAGATTTCCCGCACCACGAATTTCCAAATCGCGCATCGCGATCTGCAGCCCCGACCCGAGATGCGTGAACTCGCGAATCGCCTCGAGGCGCGCCTTGGCGTCCTCGGTCAGAACTTTGTGCCCTTGATAGAGCAGGTAGCAGTAGGCTTGATGGTTGGAGCGCCCGACCCGCCCGCGCAACTGGTAAAGCTGCGCGAGCCCGAACTTGTCGGCGTCGTTGACGATCATCGTGTTGACGTTGGGAATGTCGATCCCGTTTTCGATGATGGTCGTCGCCACCAGCACGTCGAGGTCGCCTTCGATGAACGACTGCATGACCGGTTCGAGTTCGGTCTCACCCATCTGCCCGTGGCCGACCCCGATGCGGGCCCGCGGAACGAGTTTTTCGAGCGCGTTTTTTACGGCGTAGATCGATTCGATACGGTTGTGCAGGTAGTAAACCTGACCTCCCCGGTCGAGTTCCGCCGCGATGGCGTGCCGGATCACGGCATCGCTCGCCGGCACGACCAGCGTTTTGATCGACATGCGATTTTTGGGTGGCGTCTGAATCAACGATAGGTCGCGGACGCCTAGCAGCGACATATGCAGCGTGCGCGGAATCGGCGTCGCCGACAACGTGAGAACGTCCACGCTGGAACGATATTCTTTCAAACGCTCCTTATGCATCACGCCAAAACGCTGTTCTTCGTCGACGACGATCAAGCCGAGATCGGCGAACGCCACGTCCTTTTGCAGCAGGCGATGCGTCCCGATGACGATGTCGACCTTGCCTTCGGCCAACGCGCGCAGCGTTTGCTTTTGCTCGGCCTTGGTTTTAAAGCGAGACAGCTCTTCGATGCGCATCGGAAAGCCTCCGAAGCGCGCGCTGAACGTTCGATAGTGCTGATCGGCCAGCAGCGTCGTCGGAACCAGCACGCCCACCTGTTTCTTGTCGGCGACGGCCTTGAAGGCGGCTCGCATCGCTACTTCGGTCTTCCCGTAGCCGACGTCGCCGCACACCAGACGGTCCATCGGGCGCGAAGCTTCCATGTTTTTCTTCGTCTCTTCGATCGCTTTTTGCTGATCCGGCGTGGTCTCGTACGGAAACGCCTCTTCCATCTCGACCTGCCACGCCGTATCGGCGCCAAACGCATAGCCCTGCGCGAGTTCCCGCTCGGCGTAGAGCCGGACCAAACCGTCGGCGATCTTAGCTAGCGATTCCGAGACGCGCGACTTCGTGCGCGCCCAGTCGGCGCCGCCCATCTTGGAAAGGCGCGGCGCCGCTCCTTCGGCCGCCGTATATTTGGCGACTTGGTGCATCTGGGTTACCGGCACGAGCATCCGGTCGCTGCCGGCATATTTGAGGTCGAGATAGTCTTGGGTCGCGCCCAAAATCGTCTCGGCGCGCAGCCCGAGGTACTGACCGATGCCGTGCACGGCGTGAACGACGTGATCGCCGACCTTGAGATCGCCCAACGTGACCGGCACGCCCTCTTTGACGGCGCGCATCTTCACGCGTTTGGGCGGCGCGCCGTAGATTTCGCGGTCGCCGAGCACGCGCAGATGCAGGCTGGGAATCGTAAACCCCGCCTCGATGCTGCCGTGATCGACCGTCGCCGAGGCGCGCGCCAGTCCGTCCACGGTCTCCACGCCGGCGGCCCGCAGCAAGTCGGTCGTGCGCGCGACGGCCGAACTCACGACGAACGTCGTGTCGCCGGCGGCAATCGCTTCGCGCACGCTGCGCGAGAAGAGTTCGATCTGACGGTTGAAATGTTCGGCCGGCCGGCATTCGAGCACGAACGAATCGAGAATCGGAGCGACCCATTGCGTCGTCGCGGCATTTTCGATCGCGCCCGGAATCACCAGCGTCGCGTGGCACGCCATTCGTTCGCCGAGTTCTTCGAGCGTGGGATGGGGTGCGGCGATCTCGGCCAGCAGCGCCTCGCCGACGTGCGACTCGTCGACCGCCAGCTCGCCGGATTCGACGTCGGCCAGCAGCACCTGCTGCCCGCGCGTGCGCTCCTGATCGATCGCGGCCGCGATCGTCGCGATCATGGCGGGTTCGTCGAGGACGACCAGCGCGTTTGCCGGCAGATAATCGAAGATCGTCGCATGCCGTTCGAACGCCAGCGGAAGCCACGTTTCGGGGACGTCGCCCTGGACGCTCAAGAACGCTTCCAGTTCGCGGCGGGCGACGTCCGGGCCGTCGAATCGTTCCAAAATCCGGGTGCGGTACCGTTCCTCGCGGGGAATTTCGCTCCAGGGAACGATCGCGACGGCGTCGACCGTTTCGTCGCTGCGCTGCGACTCGAGGTTGAAACGGCGGATGCTTTCGACGGCGTCGCCGAAAAACTCCACCCGCATCGGCGCGTCCGCGCTAGCCGGAAAAACGTCGATGATTCCGCCGCGCACGGCGTATTCGCCGGCCGCGCTGACGACGTCGGAACGCGTGTAGCCCAGACGGTAGAGCCGCTCTTGCGTCGCTAGATCGGA
>DATCGB010000297.1:0-8529 GCA_036509155.1 Candidatus Tumulicola sp.
ATGGCCGGTCAGTACGTACTGGCCGACCACATGTTCCCAACCGAGTTCGGGCCGAGTTTTACCGCGCATCAGAACCTGATTGCCGGCAGCACCGAAATCAAGCCGGGGTTTTCGGTCATCAACCTCCCGACGCTCGACGGACTACAGCAGCGCGGCGACTGCGATGCCGAGAAGGGCACGACTACCGATCTCATCAACACGCAACGCGAAGTGCTCAAGCACGCGGGACCGCCGCCCTGCTTCACGTACCCCTCGATGGCCGACGCGATGGATCCGGCGAACGTTTCGTGGAAATACTACTCGGGCTTTTGGCCAAGCGGCAACTCGACCTGGGACGCGTTCGGAGCGATTAAAAAAGTCCGGTACGGACCCGACTGGACGCGCAACGTTACGACGAAAAACGGAGAGATCCTCAAGGACGCGCCGAGCGGTAATCTGCCCGCGATTTCGTGGGTAATTCCGACGCCTAAGGATAGCGACCATCCGGGCACCGGTTCGGACACCGGGCCCTCGTGGGTAGCGGCCGTGGTCAACGCGATCGGCGAAGGTCCGGACTGGGACTCGACGGCCATTATCGTCGTATGGGACGACTGGGGCGGCTGGTACGACGACGCCAAGCCTCCGCAACTCGACTATCGCGGACTGGGCATTCGCGTTCCGTGTATGATCATTTCGCCGTATGCCAAAACGCATTACGTGGATCACACGCAGTACGAGTTCGGAAGCATCCTGAAAACGATGGAGGAAGTTTTCGGCATGGAATCGATCGGGACGACCGACGTTCGCTCTCAGGATATGCTCGGCGCGTTCGATTTCAAGCAGCAGCCGCGCGCGTTTAAGAAGATTGCGTCGAAATATCCGCCCAGCCACTTCAAGAACGAGGCCCGCTCGAAACTCCTGATTCCGGATCCGGGCGACGAGTAGCCCGCACCTGGCGGCTAGCGGAGCGATCCACGACGAACGGCGCCTCGGCGTCTTGGACGGACTGCGCGGCGTCGCGGTGCTGCTCGTGTTGTGGTATCACGTTTGGGAAATCTCGTTCTTGCCGGCGCCGGCGGCGTGGCTCGAGTTCGTGCCCGAGACCGGATTCGTCGGCGTCCACCTGTTCTTTTTTCTCAGCGGTTTCGTGATTGCGTACCCGTTCGTGCGCGCGGATTTGACGAACCGGCCGCAGCCGGCGTGGGGCCAGTTCGCGTGGCGGCGCTTCACAAAAATCGTCCCGTCCTACGTGCTCTGCATCCTCGCGGCGTACGCGATCGGTTACGCGCAGCAGCAGCCCGGCGCATCGACCCTCCCCGACGTCGTCTCACACCTGTTTTTCGTCCACACGTGGTTCCCGCAGCGCTACGGCACGATCACCGGCGTACTCTGGACGCTGGCGGTGGAAATCGAGTTCTATTGCATCTTTCCGCTGATATGGTGGTGCTTCAAACGCCGGCCGTGGCTGACCGCGAGCGGCGCGATCGCGATCGCCTGGGCGTGGCGGGCGTGGATGGCGCACTGCTGCTACGCGACGCTCTTTCCAACGTACGAAGAAAACCTGCCCGGCTATCTGGACATCTTTGCGTTCGGCACCCTGTCGGCGTACGTTTTCACGCGCTTTGGGGAGCGCTTTCGCGCGTCGGCTTGGCGATCGACCGCACCGGTCGCGGCCGTCGCCGGCGTCGCGCTGCTCGTCGCGCTGCTCGAGAGCCTGTACGGATATCGATTTGCCGATCAATGGGCGGGCGTCTGGCAAATCGATAAGCGCCCGTTGCTCGGGCTGGCGTTCGCCGTCCTCGCGCTCGGCTTTTTGCTCAGTCCGCGTCGCTGGCAGATGCTGCTCGACAACCCTCCGCTGCGCTTCCTGGCGACGATCTCGTACAACCTCTACCTGTATCACCAGATAATCGCCCGCGAGCTGCTGGCCTGGCGCGTGCCGCCGTACGTCGGCGATCCGCACTTCGACCCGGGATGGCAAGTACGCTACACCCAAATCGCGTTCGTGACGACGCTCGCCCAAGCGACCGCCGTCACGTTTCTGCTCGAGCGGCCGCTCTTGCGGCTGAAACCGCCGCGACTCGTACGGCTGCCCGGCCGGGCACTTCGCCTCACGTGGAACGACACCGGCAGCGCGGAAGCAGCTTCATCGAAACCGCGATCGCCCTAGCGGTCGTCGCGATCGTCGCCGGGGCGGCACTCAACGCCGCGATCGCGACGACCCACGCGGCGGCCGTCGATCCGGAACGCGCCGCCCTGCAGTCGGCGGCGCGGCGTGAAATGACGATCGCGCGCGACGTACTGAAGTATCGCGGGGCGAGCATCGCCCCGGCCGCCGCTGCGACCACGCTGCCGATGCCGGCCGGCACGCCGCTGGCGGTCGAGCTTTCGATCGCGACTTCGCGGACAGCGCGCGGCGCGATTCGCGTCGTGGTCGCGGCGGCCGCGTCGAACCGGTCCGGCGAACGCGCGGCCCTCGAGGCGACGTTAAGCGCGCGTGCACCGCTTCCGGGCGCGATCGTGCACGCTCCGGGCATCGTCCCCGCGCCGACGGGCGCCCCGTAACCGGGGCCGCCCGGCATGCTGCTGCGGACCCTCTTCGTGCTGCTGCTGATCGCAACGCTGACCGAAACCGTCGTGCATGGCGTTGGGGCATTGGCGGCGGCAGCGCTGCGCCGTCAAGCGCTGGTGGCCGTTCGCGAGCAAATCGCAACGTCTACCACGCTGGCGCGCGACGCGGTCGCACGCGCCGTCGCCGCGGGCGCCGATCCGCGCGCGCCCGAACCGCAGCCGCCGTCGCCCGCGCCGGCGTGCCGGCTGCGCGGGCAGCACGGGTGCGCGATCGCGGGCGTCGCAACGATTTCTTTCGATCGAGCCGTGTCCGGGCCGCCGGAAGTGCCGGCGCCGTGTCCGAGCGCCGCGTGCACGGCCTACGCGCAGGCAAACGACGCGATCGACGAGGGCCGAATCGATGCGACGATTCGGGCTGAGGCGATCGCGGCCGGCGGCGCGGTGCTGGCGTCGCGCACGGTTCGCCTAAGGTTTCGAACGCTGCGCGTCTCGCCCTTTGCGGCGCTGGCGGGCCAGGACGACGAGTCGCTTGAGGCATCCGCCGGGGGGCCCGGAGATGACGCCGGCGCGGCACCAAACGGTACCGCGCCGGGAACGCTGATCGACGTGCTTTACGAAAACGCGGCCACCGGAGCGACCTTGCCCGCGAACGTGTGGCGTCCGCACGTACGGTCCGCAAGCACGACGCCTCCGGCCTGGTCGCCGTAAGGCTAGAAGCCGTGAGTTCGTCTAAAGCATCGTCTTGAAGATGCTCGTGGTGATATCGGCGATCACCGGGATGCGCACTTCCTTACCTTGGAATCCGGTCACGAACGTCCAAATCCAGAGGACGAACCACAGGATGGCGATTGGGAAGAACAACAACCCGATAATGTGGATCATCGTCGAGGCGAACATCAGGACGAACCACAGGATAAAGTACACCGCCCAGAGTGTGATCGATTGAGCCGCGGCCCATTTCACAAACTTGTTGGTTCCGCCACCGACGAGCATAATAATGCCGCCGATGATGCCTAGCAGATATGCCAGACCCGCAGCGACGTTAGGTTGAAGACCGAACGGGGCATCAGTGGGAGGCTGGGTAACCGACATTACACGCCCTTTCGTTGTCAGTAGTCTGACGCAATGGCCGCAGGTTAGCTACGCGGGACCTGGGCCCCTCCCCGATCGCGGAAACGGTGCGGGCGGTGTCGCGGAGTCTTCGAGCGGTCCAGCGAAGGGCGGCGCATCGTGCGCTCGCGTCTGCTCGTCTATCTGGGACTAACCTACGTCGTCGTCTGCTGGGGGTTAAACATCGTGCTGGTGAAAAGCGCGATCGCCTTACTCGACCCGCTGGCCTTCACCGCGCTTCGATTTCTCGCGATGACGCCGCTGGCGTTCGGTCTGGTCTACGCGATGGGCGAGCGCGTGCGCATCCGGCGCCGCGACCTGGTGCTGCTCGTGATTTGCGCGGCTTGCGGTTACGGCTTTTACCAATACCTGTGGATTATCGGACTGGCCAATACCAGCGCGTTCGCTTCGTCGCTGCTGGGAGCGACGGCGCCGATCTTCACGCTGGCGATCGTCGCGTTCCTCGGACAGGAACGCGTCCGCAGCGTCCGATGGATCGGCGCGGGCATCGCGCTGTTCGGCATCGCCGTGTTCGAAGGCGCTTTCGCGGGACGCGCGACGTTTCGATTGGGGGACGCGCTGACGATCCTATCGTCGGTGGCGTTTGCCGGATACAACGTCGTGACCGCGCGCCTGATCGGGCGATATTCGCCGGTCGCGTTGGTGGCCGTGACGATGACCATGGGCATGCTGATGATCTTACCGGCCGGCCTGCCGCGGCTAGCCCACGCTCCACTCGCACATCTGGGGTGGGCGGTGTGGGGACCGTTCGCGTTCGCCACGGTGTTCCCGATCGTTTTGACCTGGCCGGTTTGGAACTACGGCATATCGCAAATCGGCGCTGCGCGGGCCGGCCTCTTCGGTTTTCTCGTGCCGGTGGTGGCGGGTTGCGCGAGCGTTTTCATTCTGGGAGCCCGCTTCGAAGTGCACCAGCTCGCCGGCGCGGCGATCTGCATCGCGGGCATGATGCTGGCCAGCCTCTTCGGGAAGTTTTCGATCGCCGCGATTTGGGCGGAACGATCGATGCCGCTCGAAAGGTAGCGCTTTGACGCTCGCAAAACGACGAGTTCGGTCATGAAGAACGGACGAGCCTGGTACGCGCTGCTGATCGCGCCGTTCGTGGGAACGCTGCTGCCGTGGCTCTACAACCGCGCCGAGCCCGCGCTATTCGGCCTGCCGTTCTTCTACTGGTATCAGCTCGCCTGGGTCGTCGTGACGGCCGGGCTGCTGGGCCTGGTCGTCTACTTGACGCGCGAACGGGACGACGCTCCGTGAGCGGCGCGTCGGTGATGGTGAGCTTGGTCCTGGCGGTGACGCTGTTGGGCTTCCTGGCCGCCCGCTGGGGCGGCGCGAACCTTGCCAGCCTCGAGGAATGGGCGCTCGGCGGACGCCGCTTCGGCACGGTCGTCTCGTGGTTTTTGCTGGGCGGCGATCTGTACACGGCCTACACGTTCATTGCGGTTCCGGCGCTCGTGTACGGCGTCGGCGCGCTGGGCTTTTTCGCGGTACCGTACGCGACCGTCGCCTACCCGATCGCGCTGATCGTGCTGGTGCGCTTTTGGGGAATCGCACGCAAGCGCGGGTACGTGACGACCGCCGACTTCGTGCGCGACCGCTTCGGCGACCGCGCGCTCGAGATCGCAGTCGCGATTACCGGCGTCGTGGCGGCGATGCCGTACATCGCGCTGCAGCTGATCGGCATGAAGGTCATCTTCGTGCGGCTGGGCGGCGCGTTTGCCGCGCACGACGGCTTGCCGGCGCTGACGGTCGCGTTCGCGCTGCTGGCCGCGTACACGTACACCAGCGGCCTGCGCGCGCCGGCGCTGATCGCATTCGTCAAAGACGCGCTGATCTACGCCACCGTGATTGCCGCCGTGGCCGTCATTCCGGCCAAGCTGGGCGGCTGGGGGCACGTCTTTGCGGCGTCGGCCGCGGCGTTGGCCGCCCGCCCCAAACCTTCATCGATCTTGTTGGGGCAGGGGCAATACTTTACGTACGCCACCATGGCGTTCGGCTCGGCGCTGTCGCTGTTTATCTATCCGCACTCGATTACCAGCGTCTTGGCGGCTAAGAGCAAAGCGGTCATCCGCCGAAACGCCGCCCTGCTGCCGATCTACTCGCTGTTGTTGGGACTGCTGGCGCTGCTCGGATACTGCGCGATCGCGGCCGGAATCGTGGTTCCCCCGCAAGCCAGCAGCAGCATCATACCGCTGCTCTTCGCGCGGTTTTTCCCGGACTGGTTCGCCGGCGTCGCGGGGGCGGCCGTGGTAATCGGCGCGCTCGTGCCGGCCGCGATCATGTGTATCGGAGCCGCCAACCTGTTCGCCAGCAACGTGTTTCGCGAATTTTCCGCAGAACGGTCGCCGGTCGAGACGACCGTCGCAAAGGTCTTGACGATCGTGATGTGCGCGTGCGGTTTGCTCCTGATATTGTTCCTTCCGGTCCCGTATGCGATCGACTTTCAGCTGCTCGGCGGCGCGCTTATGCTGCAGATCTTTCCGGCCTTCGTTTTAGGACTGTGGACCCGCTGGTTCCATCCGCGCGCCTTGTTGGCGGGATGGGCGGCCGGGATCGTCGCTAGCTGCGCGATGGCCTACGCCGCCGGGTTCGGGTCGAACTTTACGATTCACCCGTTCGGTGCGACCGTCACCGGATTTATTGCGCTGTACGGACTGATCGCGAACCTGCTCGTCGCAACGGCCGCCACGGCCGCCCTGCATTACCTCGGACTACCTGCCGGCGCCGATCGTACGAGCGCGGGAGACTACGCATGAGTGAAACGATCCATCCCCCGCAGTGGCCGCGCCCCAGCGGATACGCCAACGGTTCGATCGCGCAAGGCCGGTTTCTCGCCGTCGCGGGTCAGATCGGCTGGAACGAGCGCAACGAACTCGTGTCGGACGACTTTCTCGAACAGGCACTTCAAGCGTTGCGCAACGTCGTGACCGTCGTGCGGGCCGCCGGCGGCGGCCCCGAGCACCTGGTTCGGCTCACGTGGTACGTGGTCGATAAGAACGACTATCGCGCGGCGCTGCGGCGGCTGGGTACGGGCTATCGCGAGGTCGTCGGCGAGCACTATCCGGCGATGGCGCTGGTGCAGGTAGCCGACCTCCTCGAAGAAGGCGCCAAAGTCGAAATCGAGGCGACCGCGATTCTGCCGGCTTAGCCTTCGCCGGCGGCGATGCGGCGTAACTTATACCGCTGGACTTTGCCGGTTTCCGTGCGGGGAAGCTCGTCCACGAACTCGACTTCGCGGGGAGCTTTGAACGAGGCAATTCGATCTTTGCAGAAATCGCGCAGCTCGTCGGCCAGCGCGTCGCTGGCCACCACGCCGTCGCCCAGCACGACGAACGCCTTGACGACGTGCGTCTCTTTCACGAGATCGGGCTTGGCGACGACCGCAACTTCCTTGACCCGCGCGTGCGCCATCAACACCTGTTCGACTTCGGGCCCGGAGATGTTGTAGCCGGCCGAAACGATCATGTCGTCGGTGCGAGCCACGTACCAGAAGTATCCGTCGTCGTCCATCCGGTACGCGTCGCCTGGATAGTTCCAGCCGTTGCGAACGTAGGTCGCCTGCCGGCCGTCGTCGAGATACTTGCAGCCGGTCGGGCCCTTCACCGCGAGCCGGCCGACGGTACCGTTAGGCACGGGCCGGCCGTCGTCGTCGTGGACTTCGGCAACGTATCCCGGCACGACGCGGCCGGTCGATCCGGCGCGCGCGCCGGCTTGCGGCGAGCCGACGAAAATATGCAGCATCTCGGTGCTGCCGATGCCGTCGAGAATCTTGTGACCGGTCGCGGCGTGCCAGCTTTCCCAAACGCTTCGCGGCAGCGTTTCGCCGGCCGACACGCACGTGCGCAAGCTCGAAAGGTCGTACCGTCCGGCCTGCGCGCACATCGTGCGATACGCGATCGGTGCGGTGAATAGCGTCGTCACGCCGAACTCGTCGACCGCGCGCAGCAGGTCTTCGGCGCCGGCTTTTTCCAGCAACAGCGTGGCCGCACCGGCGTAGAGTGGAAAGAGCAGATGGCCGCCCAGTCCGAACGTAAAGCCCAGCGGCGCGCTGCCGCAGAACAGGTCGTCGCGCGCCGGCTGGAGCACCCGCGCACCGTACGACGCGCAGGTTGCCAGCAGGTCGCGATGATAGTGCATCGCGGCTTTCGGCGTGCCCGTGGTACCAGAGGTAAAGGCGACGATCGCCACGTCGAGCGCGCCGGTTTCGACGTTGGCAAACGCGCCGGATTTTTCGGCCATCCGCCGTTCGAGATCGTCGGAATCACCCGAACCGGCGTACGCGATGCCGACGCCGTCGAGGCCTTGGCAGGCCGACACGATCTCGTCGCGCAGCCGCCAGTCGCACAGCACCAGATTCACGCGAGCTTTCTCGATCATGTAGCGCAGCTCGGCGGCCCGGTAGAGCGGCATGGTCGTCACGACGATGCCGCCGGCTTTGAGCACCGCCAACCAGCAGGCCGCAAGCAGCGGAGTATTGGGAGCCCGCAGCAGCACCCGGTTGCCGGGCACGAGCGCGTAGTCGTGCACGAGAACCTGCGCGATGCGGTTGGCGGCCGCGAGCAGCTGCGCGTAGGTCCACTCGAAGCCGCCCGGCGCGACGACGCAGCGGCGCGCGGCGTTGCCGGCGTCGACGTTGCGATCGAGGAGCGCCGCGGCCGCGTTGAGCCGCTCGGGAAAGCGCAGTTCGGGCAAATCGCAGAGCACGTCCGGCATCGCCTGCGGCGACGGAAGGCGATCGCGTGCGAACGTGTCCGCATGTCCCGTAAAAGCCACCCTCACTCCTCCAGCGTGCGCTTGGCGATCACGAGCTGCACGATCTCGCTGGCACCTTCGTAAATTCGCAACGCCCGA
>DATCGB010000298.1:0-7694 GCA_036509155.1 Candidatus Tumulicola sp.
AAACACGCCGACCTCCAGCCGCTCCATCGCCGGGCCCTCGCTTTGCTGCGGCGCTTCGAATACGTCGACATTCGGCACGTTCCGCGCAAGCAGAACGTGCTGGCCGATCGTCTCGTGAACGACGTGCTCGACCAGGAAGCCCGCGCGACCGCCAAGTAAGCCGCGAAGATGCGCCGGTTGCCGCCCCTCGAACTGTTCATCGTCGTCCTCACCGCAATCTTTTTGGTAGTCGGCTGGAAAGTGTACGGCGGCCTTCACCCGGTGAGCGGGCTGGGTCACGCACAAAAAGCGCCTAGCCAGCTCTACGCGCGGCTCACGATTCGTT
Source organism: Candidatus Tumulicola sp. (assembly GCA_036509155.1). Taxonomy (GTDB): domain Bacteria; phylum Vulcanimicrobiota; class Vulcanimicrobiia; order Vulcanimicrobiales; family Vulcanimicrobiaceae; genus Tumulicola. The sequence goes on from DATCGB010000298.1 coordinate 326, forward strand.
ACACCAAGCCGCCGATTTACGAAGAAGCGTACCGCATGCAGGACGTCGAGGGAGTTTCCACCTTCGAATATCGTATCCGCAGCTACAACTGCAAGGAAATAACCATCAAGGCGCCGCCGGGGAAAATCTACGACGTCAGTTTTTTCTTCGGCGGCCTCGACCAAGACGGCATTTGGCAGATGGTCAACCTGCGGCCGCGCCCAAATCCCGACGCGTACTACACGGTCTACGTCAAGCAGCTCGCCGACTTCAAGCAAGGCGAGCGAACCGTGACGTTTACCAACCCGAAATACTGGGCCACCCACGCCCCTGGCCAGCAGTTCCAACTCGACCTCTCCAAACAAGGTCCAAAAGACCTGCTGTACATGCAGAGTCAAAAAGTCGACCCTCGCTACCAACAAGTCGTCGACGACTTTCGCGCCTTCGGTTCGGACGAGTTCCGCAAGAACGTGGCGGCCGCGCAGGAACGCGCGCGCACCAGTGCCTGTAAGTAGCCGCCTGGCCGGGGGAACGTTCCGTCGTTGGCTGCCGCGCGCGTTGCTCGCGCTCGTCGCAGTCGCCGCCGTCATCTTCGGGGTTTACGAGTTCGTCGAGAGCCCGGGCAATCAGATCTTCGGCCGAACCGTCGTAAGCGGGCCGAAAAACGAACGCGTCGTCGCGCTCACGTACGACGACGGTCCCAATCCGCCGTACACGAACGCCATTCTCGACGTTCTCGCGAAGGAACGCGTTCACGCGACGTTTTTCGTCGTGGGCCAAGCCGTTGCCGCCTATCCGAAGATCGTCCGCCGCGAAGTCGACGACGGGAACGCGATCGGCAACCACACCTGGAACCACGGACATCTGGTGCTCTACGATTCCAAAGGCCTGCGCGAGACGCTGCAACGCACCGATCGCGCGATTTACGCCGCCACCGGCACGCATTCGCGGATCATGCGCCCGCCCTACGGCGGCCGGGACTGGCTCGTCCTCGACGAGGTCCGAAAACTCGGCTACACCCCGGTGATGTGGTCGGTCCCGCTCGCGAAAGACTGGGAATACCCGCCCGCCCCGCTGATTGCGTCGCGCGTCCTGCGCTACGTCGGCGACGGCTCGATCATCGACTTGCACGACGGCAATCGCGGCATCATTTGCGCCGCCCACCCGCACGTTTCCGCGCACGTCTGCGATCGCCGCAATGACGTCGAGGCCACTCGCATCATCGTCGAAGCGCTCAAACGAAAGGGCTATCGCTTCGTCACCATCCCCGAACTGCTCCAAATGGAAAGTCGCAACGCCTCGACCACGCACGCCGACAAGTCATGATCCGCATCGCATTGCGGAAGCACGACCCCGAATGGGCGCGAAGGTACGAGTTGCATGAGGCCAGGCTGCGCACGGCCTTGGGCGACCGCCCGGCATCGATCGAGCACATCGGGTCGACTGCGATTCCCGGGCTGGCTGCGAAGCCGGTCGTGGATATTATCGTTGGCGGAATCGATCCCCACGACTGTCCGGCGCGTGCCGCGCTCGAACGCGCCGGCTATGCGGTCGTTGTCGATGAGGATGGACATCGCATGTATGCTCCGGCCGACCGAAGCGCGCACGTGCATTTTTGGTCGGATGCGCGCGAGACCGAAAGGCACATCTTGTTTCGCGATTGGTTGCGCGATCGCGTCGACGATCGAGCTCTTTACGAGGACGTGAAGCGGCGCTTGGCGTTGCGGCCTTGGAACGACGCCAACGAGTACGCCCAGGCCAAGACCGCCGTCATCGAGTCGATTCTGAAACGCGCGCGTGGTGCTCCCGACGGACCGCGTATCGACACCTTCGCGCGGCTGCTTCTGGAGACGCTGCCGGCCGATGCGAACGTGCTCGAGATCGGTGCCGGCGAGGGTCGACTCGCCACCCGCCTCGCTGTTGCAGGTCACCACGTCGTGGCCCTCGATCGCGAACTGCGCAGCTCGTTTCCGATCGCCGAAATCGCTTTCGAGGAATACGTCGCGCCGCCCGCGACCTTTGAGTGCGTCGCCGCTGCGCTCGTGCTGCACCACGTGAATTGCCTCGAGGCGACGCTTGAGAAGGTGGCGATCCTGCTCAAACCCGGCGGTATCGTCGCAATCGATGACTATGGATGGGAACGCAGCGGCGATCCGACCTTTCGCACCGATCGTGCGAGCCTCCATACGTCTGCGTCGATGCTCGAAGCGCTGCGCCGGATCTTTGAGGAAATCTACTATCGCGACCACGCATACTTCGACGACGGCGCCGGCGACGACGCGCTGGCCTTCACCTTCATTGGCCGGCGGCGTTCGTGAGCGCTTGCTCGCGTCGTTGCGCGGACAGGAGCCGGGCGATGCCGCAGCGATACCGGTCGTTTATGCCATCGACGTGGGTTCGAACAGCGATCGTTTGCGCCGCAGCCGCGTGCGTTTTTCCGATGCTCGGCGGATGCGGTAGCGGCGGCGCCACCGGCGGCGCGCAAAGCAGCGGTCCTTTGCCGTCGCTTCCACCGGCCAAAGACGGAAAGTATTTCAAACACGTCGTGATCCTGGTGCAGGAAAATCGGACTCTCGACAACCTGTTCGCGACGTTTCCCGGTGCCGACGGAACGACCACCGGCAAAACACATACCGGTGCCACGATTCCACTCGTGAAAGCGCCGCTGGCTTCGAGGCTGGCGCCGTACAGCGCGCACACTCCGTACTGGTTGACGGACTATAACGACGGCCGCATGAACGGGTTCGACCTGGTTCAAGTCGCGGGCGGTCCGGGGACGTACGTCTATCGCTACGTCGATCCGGCGCAGATTCAGCCGTACTGGACGCTGGCCAAACGCTACGTTTTGGCCGACCACATGTTTCAAACGCAGGGCACGGGCAGTTTTACGGCCCATCAAGATCTCATCGCTGGCGGAACGCCGGTCGATCCGACGCACGAGCTGATCGACTTCCCCACGCAGCGGCCGTGGGGCTGCGACGCGCCCGGAGGAACGACGACGCACCTCATTACGCAGGATAACGCGTACTCGCGCGGACCGTTTCCGTGCCTGAACTACCGCACGCTGCGCGACACGCTCGATGCCAAGGGCCTTTCCTGGCGGTACTACGCGCCTCAAGTCGGCGGCCAGTACGACGGCAACTACTGGGTGGCGTTTGAAGCGATTTCGGCGGTGCGCAACGGTTCGCAGTGGGGCACCAACGTCGTCTGGCCGGAGACCAAAGTGTTCCAGGACATCGCCGGCGACTCGCTGCCCGCCGTCAGTTGGGTGATCCCGGACTTCCAAAACTCCGACCATCCGGGTTCGAATTCCGATACCGGCCCGTCGTGGGTCGCGCAAATCGTCAACGCAATCGGAAAAAGCCCCGCCTGGGATTCCACCGCCATCGTCATCGTGTGGGACGACTGGGGCGGCTGGTACGATCACGTGCCGCCGCCCAAACCGATTACCTATGGCGGCCTCGGTTTTCGCGTGCCGATGATCGTCGTTTCGCCCTTTGCAAAGAAAGGCTACGTCACCCACCAGCGGTACGAATTCGGCAGCATCGTGAAACTCGTCGAAGATAACTGGTCGTTGCCGCGATTGGGTACCACCGACGTCCGCGCCGCCTCGTTCATCGACGACGTCTTCGATTTCAATCAGCCGCCGCGGCCGTTCGCCCGCGTGGACGCGCGCTACTCGCGGGCGTATTTCGATCGCCAAAAACCGTCGAACAAACCCGTCGACACCCAATAATGTCCGCGATCGTACGTACGCTGCTCGAATCCGACGCCCGAGCCTGGTGGCAACTGCGGTTGGAATCGCTGGGCGACGAGCCGTTTGCATTCGGAAAATCCGTCGAGGAGCACTTGGCGATGCCGGTCGAATCGATCGAACGACGATTTCGCGACGTACCGGAGGACGACTTTCACCTCGGCGCCTTCGAGGGCGGCCAGTTGATCGGCATGGCGACCTTCCGCCGCGATCCCGGCGCGAAAGAACGGCACAAGGGTCGAATTTTCGGCGTGTACGTCGCGCCGGCGCATCGTCGCAAGGGCGTCGCTCGCGCACTCCTGACGGCGATCGTCGAAACAGTGCATCCGGATCCGTCGATCGAGCAGATTCTGCTGGGCGTATCCGCGAGCCAAATAGCGGCCAAAGAACTCTACCGAACCCTCGGCTTCGAAACGTACGGCAACGAGCCGAACGCGCTCAAGGTCGCCGGCCAATACGCCGATGAGGAGTGCTTGATCCTACGTCTGCGCGAACCCTAAGTGCGGGGTGCACGCTAGGCATACACGCGGCCGTGCAGGCGGATGAAGCCGCCGGGGTGATGGCTGCCGGGGTCGTGGTGCGTCCAGTGGACGATCGGCGGCCGCCCGCGATCGTGCACCATTTCGCCGCGAACTTCGATTCGGTCGCCGACTTGCACGGGACAGCGCGGAGCGATATCCACGTTATCGACCACTTCGATCGGTCCGGCGTCGCTCTGCACGTCGAATGCCTCGTGCATGCGGTGCGTTCGCGATCCGTAGAAGAAGTGCGGGGCGGAAGCGACGGTCGCTTGGAAGTCGACTTGAGCCGGCGCGGTCCCGGCATAGGCTGCGGAGAAGGTCATAGCGACGCCCCAATCACGCAGCCGTCCGGTCCCGACAAGAGCGTCGCCATCCGAGCGAGAAGGGACGCTGGCGCATGAAAACGATTCGAAGCGAGCGTTTGCGGCTGGTGCCGGTGAAGCCCGAAAACGCCGAGGTGCTGTGGGACGTGCTCCAAGAGCCCGACTTACGCGATTTCCAAGATCTGCCCGACGTCGACGTGGCGCAGTTCCGCCGGACGGTCGCCGCCCGGCCGCCGGTTCTCGAGCCATCCGCTCCCGGGCGCTTTGAGTGGATCGTTTACTTCAACGAGGCAAAACGCGACCGCGCTCCGCTAGGCTGGGTTTCGCTGCGAATATCCGAGCGTACGCCGACGACCGCCGAAATCGGGTACAGCGTCGTGCGCGTCCACCGCGGTCACGGGATCGCAACCGAAGCCGTCGCGGCGCTCGTCGACGAAGGTTTCGCGCGCGCGCGTCTGAGCCGCATACGCGCTTACTGCGTTCCCGAAAACGTCTCCTCACGCACCGTCCTGCGGCGCAATGGCTTCGAAGACGAAGGCATCGTTCCCCACGGGGCGACCGTCCAGGGACGCCCGGTCGACGTTATCGCCCATTCTCTCGACCGGACTCGCTGGCAGGCGCGAATCAGGCCGAATTCGTCGGCCATTCGATCGTAATCCCGGCTTCCTGAAATCCCACGTATCGCTGCGGCAGCTCGCCGCGGAGATACGCCAGCAGCGGCTCGCGAACGACCGCGACCACGATGCGCTCGCCGACCTCGCAAAGCGGCACCCAGGCGACGCTCGCGACGTGATCGCGCGTCCCGGATGGGACCGTCGCCGCGACCCTAGACCGCTCGTGCACGGCGATGCAAAACGTTGCGTTGAGGAAGTGCGTCTCCCCGTCGTAACTCTCGCTCACGTAGGCCAGATTGCCGGCCTCGGTGAGCAACCCCGTTTCTTCGAGCACTTCACGCGCCACCGTTTCGCTCAGCAGCTCGCCCGGCTGCTGCCGGCCGCCGGGAAGGTTCCACAACGGCCACGCGTGGTTGGCGTAAGTCGACGCTACCAGCAAAACGCTGCGCGCGTCGCCCGAACCGCGCACCGCCAGCCCGGTGGCTAAATGGATCCGCGTCATCGCGCTCGACGCCCGGCGTAAATCGCTTCGATGGCATCGACGTGCGGGCCGAGCCGGTACGCCGACGCGGCCGACAACGCGCGCGCGGCCGCCGTGGCCCAGGTATCGCGCGCCAGCAGTTCGCCGATGGCCGCGCCCAGCGCGCCTTCGTCGCCGCGCGCCACGACGCGCCCCCCGCCCGCGCGCATCCACTCGGGAATCGCGCCGACGTCGAACGCCGCCACCGGTCGTCCGCGGGCGAACGCTTCGATGCCGACCAACCCAAACGGCTCGCCCCAGAGCGAGGGCACGGCAACCAGCGTCGCGTCGTCGAACGCGCGGCGCATCGCCGGCGCGTCCAGGCGGCCCAGCGCCTGCGTTCGAACGCCGCGCGCACGCGCCTCTTCGAGCGTGCCGGCGAGATCGGGTCCGTCTCCGGCGACACGCAACAGCGGCCGCCCGGAATCGGGCAGCGTTGCGAGCGCGCGGACCAACGAACGAGCCCCTTTTGACGGCACCACGCGACCGGCGAACAGCACGGCGTCGGCATCGGGGCGCGGCGCTGGAGCCTCTGCAAACGCCTCGTCAGCCAGCGGCGGCGCGAGCGCGTGCGTTCGCGCCGCCGGCACGCCGTTGAGCTGCGCGAGATGTGCGATGTAGTGCGACAGCGCGATCGTCGCGTCCGCATCCGTAACGGCGCGCGCCACCGTTTCGCGACGGTGGATCAACGCCAGCGTTCGCGGGCGCGGTCCGTACGCGCACCCGTGTACGAGCGCGTGCCACCCGCACGTCGCGCTTCCCATGGCGACCCCGCAGATCCCGCCGCCTTGCGGATAGAGCCGATCGCCGTTCGGGCAAAACGGCCGATGATCGTGAACGTGATACGCCACCCGCGGCGCGTGCTGCCGCACGGTCGCGAGCACGCCCGCGTCCAGAACGTTATGGATGGCGGCGACGTCGGGCGCGAAGTCGCGCGCGATCGCCGCGACCGCGCCGGCCGCCGCGATCGACGGCGGGTCGTGCTCGTCGCTCCAGCTCACGGCCTGCGCCGGCACGCCGTACGCACCGGCCTGCGAAACGCCGCGCGCGACCACCCGCACCGCATGCCCGCGGGCCGCCAATGCCGGCAGCAGCGAACGCAAATACGTTTCGGTGCCGCCTTCGGCATCGACGCGCTCGCACAGGACCAGGATCTTCACGCCGGCCGTGCGATGTCGCGAAACAGCGCGAGGTGCCGGTCGGTGCTTTCGTCCCAACTGAAATGCGTGGCCCGGTCGAGGCCGGCGATCCGCAGGCGGCCGCGCAGGCCTGGATCGTCGACCACGCGCCTTAGCGCGTCTGCCCACGCGGCGGCATCGTCGGGCGGCGCGTAGAGCGCGGCGTCGCCGCCGATTTCCGGCAGCGAACTGGCGCGCGATGCGACCACCGGGGTACCGCACGCCATCGCCTCGAGCATCGGCATGCCAAACGTTTCGTGGTACGACGCCAGGGCCAGCGCGATCGCGCCGCGATACAGCGAGCGCAGCGCTTCGTTCGTGCTTCCGATCAAGTCGTCGCCGAGATTTCCGGCGTGCACCACGCCTTCGAGCGCCGGTGCCTGCGCGCCGGCAACTACCAGCGGCGGCGCGCTCGCCGCATCCGGCCAGGCGCGCCGATAGGCGTCGTACAGCAGTTCGAAGTTCTTCCGCGGCTCCGCG
>DATCGB010000299.1:0-2548 GCA_036509155.1 Candidatus Tumulicola sp.
CAGGCGGGCGGTCAGGATGTTGCTCGGGATCCCCGGCAGCCCGCGCTGCAGGTCGACGAAGCGCTTCGGCTCGACCAGCAAATCGCGAACGATCATCAGCGCCCAGCGTTCGCCGACCACCTCGAGGGCGCGGGCGAAGCCACAGTACTGCCCATAGGACCGCTTGCTCACCATCATAGTATACCCTAAACTCTTAATTAAGCGCAATACTTGCTTTTCGCAAGTATAGGTGCTACCATCGCTGCCATGAGATACACGGTACTCGCGGCGCGGATCGTCTTAGGCTTGATCTTCGTCGTCCTCGGACTCAACGGATTTCTGCTCTTCATGCCGCCGCCGCCGCACATCCCCGGGAACGCGGGTGCATTTTCGGGCGCGATGTTTGCATCGCATTACGTGTATTTTACGTCTGGCGCGCAGGTGCTAGGCGGGGCGCTGCTGCTGGTCAATCGCTACGTCCCGCTGGCCCTCATCGTGCTGGCCGGCGTGATCCTCAATATCCTCGCTTTTCACCTGACCATGTGGCCGCAGGCGTTGGTCCCGTTTCCGGTGCTGGTGGTCGTCTGTTGGTTCGTGGTTGCGTGGCCGTTACGCGCGCATTTCGCTCCAATTTTTACCGCCAAAGTGTAACACGAAGGAAAACATAGCGATGCAAAAGATCAAACCGTGGTTGTGGTTCGACACGCAAGCCGAAGAAGCGGCAAACTTTTACGTTTCGATTTTCAGGGATTCAAAGATTACCAGCGTCAGCCGTTACGGCGAGGAAGGCCCAGGGCCGGCCGGCGGCGTCATGGTGGTCGCCTTCGAAATCGACGGGGTCGAGTTCATGGCGCTTAACGGCGGCACTGCCGGAGAATATGCGCCGGCGTTTTACGTCGATTGCGAAACTCAGGAAGAGATCGACGACCTTTGGGAGCGCCTCTCGGAGGGCGGCGAAAAGAGCGTGTGCGGCTGGCTCAAAGATCGATACGGCGTCTCGTGGAATATCGTTCCGAGCATTTTCGGCACGCTTATGTCCGACGACGACGGCGAAAAAACGAGTCGGGTTATGCAGGCCATGCTGAAAATGACTAAACTCGAGATACCGGCGCTGCTGCGCGCGTACGAAGGGAAATAAGCGCTTATAGCAGCGAGATCGTAGCCGGTCGCATCGCGCGCGTGCGCGCGCCGGCCAGGTTGCCGATCGCCGCCAGCCATCCGATAAAGCCTAGCGCGGCGCCTGCGCCGACGAGCGCGGCGCTGTGGGCGAGCAGTCCGGCCGCAGCGCTCGCGACGGCGAGCTGAAACGCGGCGAACGAACCCCACGAGAGCCGGCCGTCGAGTACGCTTTGCGGGCGGCTCTCGTCGTCTTCGCCGCGATAGACCGTCAGAAGAACGCGCACGCCGATGTGGTAGATGTGGGCGTTAATCATTTGACCGATCCAGCCCGCGAGAACGACGAAACCGAATGCAAGCTCCCACTGGCGGCCGGCGAGCGTCCCCGCGCCGAGGATCATTCCGCACGTCAGCCACGTTACGCCGGCCAGCATGAATGCTTGTGGAACGCGGTGCGGCACGGTCGCGCGCCGCACGACGTCGGCGATGTCGAGCGCGTAGACGATTGCCGCCGATCCGAATAAGATCGCGCCCGGCCAAACGAGCCACGGCGTTCCGGCCAGTCCGACGGCAAGCAGCGGTACGCCGACGACCGCGAGCGTGCCGACCGCGATATGGGCCGCCCGAAAACGCGACTTGTCGCCGGTAATCGGACGGACCGTTCGCGCCGACACGCCGAACACGAGCAACGACAGCCAGCCGAACATCCCGAGGTTGGCGTGAGCTGCCGGTACGGCAGCCATCCACGCGGGTACGGCGTAGCCGGATAGCATAAACGCCAGCCCGAGGCCCAAGAGCGCCGTTACGAACAGGAACGCCAGCGTCGTGGCGAGGGCGCGTCCGATCGCGCGCTCGGTCCGCGGCCCGCGAAGCGTCTGCAGCAACGTCGCTCCGGCCGCCGTGCAGTAGCCTATCAAAGCCAGGACGATCAGCCCGGCGCCCCAGATCGCCAGCGGCGGCCGCGTCAGCAGCGCGCCCACGAAGAGCGCGACGCCGATCGCGAAAACGAACACCGAGCGGCGCGCCAGGTTCTCGAGCCGCCATTCGACGTCGGCGAACTGCGGGATGACGTGCAGCAGCACGGCGGTCGCGGCCACCGTCGCCCAGCCCAATGCCACGGTATGAATCCACGCGATCGCCGGAAAATCCAGCGACCACGACGGTCCGGCGAGCGCCGCCCACCCGAGAATCAGCCAGGACGCGCCGTGCGCGAGCTGCGCGAAGATCAGCGCGCCGGGCGGAATCCAGTGGCGTCGGATAAACACCGTTCAATCGTATGGGTGAATCGAGCGCCGCCGTAGCGAAATTGTCTGACGCCGGCGTTCTCCGCGTCAAAAGGATGGCGACCGTTTGAAGGGAGCCCTCCTGGGAAAGAGCCGCGAGGAGTGAAGACGTAGGTGCGGATTCTCGTAACCGGAGCGACGGGATACATCGGCGGACGCCTGGTGCCTCG
>DATCGB010000300.1:0-4687 GCA_036509155.1 Candidatus Tumulicola sp.
GATGGGCGAGCAAGGCGTTGACCAGCGTGCCGCTGGTGGTGCCGTGGGCGGGATGCGTGACCATGCCGGCGGGCTTGTCGATCACGACGATATCTTCGTCCTCGTAGACGATCGGAACGTCGATCGCTTCGGGGAGGGCGAGCAGCGGCGGGCGCTGGCGAATTTCAAACTCGAGGGCGTCACCCTCCTCGAGCTGGCGGCTGGCCCGCGCGGGTAACCCGCCGATGCGGACGTCGCCGCGGCGAATCGCGTCGGCGACCAGCGTGCGCGACGCGCCCGACAGACGCGCGACGACGACGTCGGTGCGTTTGCCGGCTTCGTCAGCGGTGACGGCGTGTAACAAGACTCGAAATCAACAATAGCCCCACGCCGGTCGTAATGCACGAGTCGCCGACGTTGAAAATATTCGGCCAAATGCGATAGAAGTCGATGAAGTCGATCACGTAGCCGTAATGCACGCGATCGACCACGTTCCCGATGGCTCCGCCGACGATCATGGCGAACGCGACGCGCACTAAGGCCGACTTAGCCGCTGCGTCGCGGAAGCTGAACCAGAACAGCACGAGAACGACGACCGCCATGCCGATAAGCAGCACCGAGCTGCTGCCGAACAAGCCGAACGCTCCGTGGTAGTTGCGCTCGTACGTCCACTTCAAGAAATGCGGAATGACGAAACGGCTTTCGCCCGGCAGAAACGATGCGACGACCAGCCGCTTCGTAAACTGGTCGAGCCACAGCACGACGATTGCGACCGCCGCGATGACGAGTGCGTTGACGATACTAGAGGTTCGGTTGCGGGACAAATTGATAGAACCATCCTGCGACGTTGAGGAACGCATTGTTCACGAGTACCAGTCCTACGACGATGAGAAAAGCGCCGGCGGCGAATTCGACGGCCGGCAGAAACCGTTTGATCCGGTTGAGCGCGGGGAGCACGGCGCCGATGGCGGCGGCGGTCACCAAAAACGGCACCGCTAGACCGAGGGAGTAGAAACACAGCAGGAGCGCCGCTTCGCCGTTATGCTGCTGCGACGCGACCGCCAGGATGCCCGCGAGGATCGGTCCGATGCAGGGCGACCAGCCGGCCGCAAACGCCATCCCGACGATCAGCGAGGTCCAGAACGTCCGCCGCCCTTGCTGCTGCACGTGGGCGCGCTTGTCCATCATGAGAAACGGGATGCGGATCATGCCCATCATCTGCAATCCGAGAATCACGACCAAAATGCCGCCGATTTGCGAGATCAGCGTGCGATGCTCGTTGAGCACGCCGCCGACCGCGCTGGCGGTCAGCCCGAGAACGACGAATACGATGCTGAAGCCGAGCACGAAGGCGATCGCGTGCGCGAACGTTTGGGCGCGCGCCGCCGCCGCCGCGTCGGCCTTGAGATCTTCCAGACTTTCGCCGGTCAGCAGGGAAAGGTAGGCCGGAACAAGCGGGAGGACGCACGGCGATACGAAGGAAACGAGCCCCGCCAGGAAGGCAATGCCGACGGTGATGTGCGTCGTCGAAGTCATGAGCCCGAAATGGTTATCCCGCCGTCTGAATAAGGCCTGTTAATGCAGCACTGGTTCCTCTATCCGACAAATATCGACCCGGTCGCGATCCACCTCGGCCGGCTCAACGTTCATTGGTACGGGATCGCCTATCTGGTGGCGTTCGTTTGCGTCTATCTGTGGATGAGCCGGCCGGCCGGCCTGCGCCGGCTGGGGCTGACGAAAGAGCAGATTCAGGACTTCCTCTTCTATGGGCTGATCGGCGTACTCGTCGGCGGGCGCACGTTCTTCGTCATCAACGACATCATCAGCAAGCACGACGCCAGCTACTATCTCGCCAATCCGATCAATTTCGTCGCGGTCTGGAACGGCGGCATGGCGTTCCACGGCGGCCTGGTAGGCGTGGTCGTGGCCGCCGCACTGTTTCTGCGCAAACATCCCGGCCTGCGGTTCCGCGTGCTCGCGGACGAAGTCGTGATGATGCTGCCGCTGGGCATCACGTTGGTTCGCATCGTGAACTTCATCAACGACGAGCTCTGGGGAAACGTGTGCAATCCCGATCATCCGTGGTGCATCATTCCGAAGGATACGGCCGCCTGGGGCGTCGGCTACCGGCATCCCGACCAGATTTACGAAGCGATCATGGACATTTTGACCCTGCCCGTGCTGCTGATCCTCTATCGGCTCAAGCCTAAAGACGGCGTGGTCGGGTGGACCTGGTTCACCATCTACGGCATCACGCGCAGCATCGCCGAAATCTGGCGCCACGCCGACTTTACCTGGATGGGGATCACGGGCGGCCAGCTCTACGCGCTGCCGATGATCGTCATCGGCGCGATCGGCGTCGCGTATTGCGCGACCCGTCCCGGGCCGCGCACCGAGGTCGCCGCGGCGGCCGAGGCGTCATCGACCAGGCGCTAGGCGTCGCGGCGCGGTACCGCAACCTGCGTGCCGAGATCGACGCCGAGGCGCGCAACTGCGGGCGGGAACCGGCAAGCGTCGTCCTGGTCGGGGTCGGGAAGAAGCAGCCGGCAACGGCAATCGAAGCGGCGATCGAGGTCGGCCTGACGGATCTCGGAGAGAACTATCTGCAGGAGGCACGCCAAAAGTTCGGGCTGCTGCCGGCGGTGCGCAAGCACTTCATCGGACACCTGCAAACCAATAAAGCCAAGGCGATCGTCGAAGTTTTCGACGTCGTTCAGAGCGTCGACCGGCTTGAGGCCGGCCTGGCGCTCGCGCGGGCTGCCGACACCGTTGCCAAGCGGCTGCCCGTCCTGCTGCAGGTGAACGTCTCGCCGGCCGAACGCTTCGGATGCGCGCCGGACGAGGCCGAAGGCCTGGCCGAAGCCCTGCGGTCGCAGCCCGGCCTGCGTCTCGACGGCATTATGGCCATCGGGCCGGTCACACCGGACCGGGAAGCGATCTCGCGAGCATTCGAGGTGGCCGCCAAGACGTTTGGCCGCGTTGGTGGAACTACGCTCTCCATCGGCATGTCGGCCGACTGGCGCGAGGCGGTGCGCGCCGGCTCGACGATGGTGCGGATAGGAACGGCGCTCTTTGGCGGGAGGGACAACCCTTGAGCATGTTCGGAAAAATTGGATCGTTTTTTTCCATCCGGGACGACGACGAAGACCCTTACGAAGAGGAACTGACGGCCAATCCGCGCGTGGTCCCGTTTACGGCGGCCGCGCGCCGAGGCGGCACCGAAGTAAGCGTTTACTCGCCGCGCAGTTATCAAGACGTCGTCGAAATCGCGGATTCGTTGCGCAATCGTCAGGTCGTCATCGTGAACCTGCAAAACGCCGACCGGACCCTGTTGCAGCGGGTCGTCGATTTTACGTCGGGCGTGGCGTACACGATCGACGGGAAAATTCAGAAACTGGCCGAGGCCATTTATCTCGTCGTGCCCGCCGGCGTCGTGGTCAACGCCGCGGGGCTGCGCGAATCGATGATGGCGGACGGTACGCTGGACTTCATGTCGAATAGGGTATAGACGATGGAAAAGATCACGCCGATCGACATTCAGCACAAGAGCTTCAAAAAGGCCCTGCAAGGGTACGATCGCACCGAGGTCGACGCGTTTCTCGACGAAATCATCGAGACGCTCGAAGACGACGCGCAGCATCGTGCCGCGCTCGAAGCCGATATCGCCGACCTCAAAGAACGCATCAGCCATTTCAAGGCGATGGAAGAGTCGCTGCAAAAAACGCTCGTGCTCGCGCAGCGCACCGCCGACGAGACGAAGGCTTCGGCTCACAAAGAGGCCGATTTGATTCGCGAGAAGGCGCGCCTCGAAGCCGAGCGCGAAATCGCCAACTACAACGACGCGATCGCCGAGGTGCGCCGCGAACACCAGCGCGCCGTCGAAGCCAACGAAAAAGCGCGCAGCGAACTGCGCAGCCTGCTGATGACGCACCTCTCGCTGGTCGAAAAGGTCGCGCCGCCGGCGTTGTCGCGCGATGCGGTTCCGGCCGAGACGCCGGCCGCAAAATCTGCCCAGCCGGCGGCCGGCACCGCCAACGGAGAACGCGCCGGCAAGCCGGACGCCAAAAAGCCGGAGCCGCCGAGCGACGACACCACCCGAATAACGGTGTATTGACGGAACGTCGTTGCGGTTGAGCGAGACCGTCGCACTCCTGCCCGGCGATGGAATCGGGCCCGAAGTAATCCGCGCCGCCGCCGCTATTTTGGCGTTGGTACGCCCCGACGTGCGCTGCGTCGAAGGTGCCGTCGGAGGGGCCGCACTCGAGCGGGGCCTCCCGGCGCTTCCCGACGAGTCGCGCGAGTTATGCGATCGCAGTTCGGCCATCCTCTTCGGCAGCGTCGGGCTTCCCAAGTACGACGGCAAGCCGCTGTCGGAGCGCCCGGAATACGCGCTGTTCATGCTGCGCCGCGACTACGAACTCTACGCCAATCTGCGCCCGGTTCGGGTCTTTGCGGGACTCGAAGACGCCTCGTCGTTAAAGGCCGAGCTGGTGCGCGGCCTCGACCTGATCGTGGTGCGCGAACTGACCGGCGGCATCTACTACGGTACCCCCAAGGAACAACGCTGCGTCGACGGCGTCGACGAGGCGGTCGATACGATGATCTACCGTGCGCCCGAAATCGAGCGCATCGCGCGGGTGGCTTTCGAGTTGGCGCGCACCCGCAAGAAACGCCTCACGTCGGTCGACAAGCAGAACATTCTCGAAAC
>DATCGB010000301.1:0-7117 GCA_036509155.1 Candidatus Tumulicola sp.
GCCAAGGTCATCGTCGCTAAAGCCGCCGGATGAATTTTAAGGATTACTACGCGGTTCTCGGCGTTGCGAAGAACGCGCCCCAGAAAGACGTTAAGTCCGCCTATCGCAAGCTCGCGCGAAAGTGGCATCCCGACGCGAACCCCGAAAACACCAAACAAGCCGAAGAAAAGTTTAAAGAGATTTCCGAGGCTTACGAGGTGCTCGGCGACGCCGAGAAACGCAAGAAATACGATCTGCTCGGGCCGGACTGGCAACAGGCCGCGCGCCAAGCCGAGCAGCAGCGCCGCTACCGCACGACCTCCGAAGGCGAAGAGTTCGATTTCGGGAACTTCGGCGGCGCGCGGGGCCCGGGCGGCGGTCCGAGCGGGTTCTCGGATTTCTTCGACATGTTCTTCTCGGGCGTGGGCCGGCGTCAAACTACCCAGACGACCGGTTTCGCGCGGCGCGGGCAGGATTTGGAAACGACGATCGAGTTGGGCCTGCGCGATACGTACGACGGCGGCAAGAAATCCATCTCGCTGCAGATCGAAGACGTTTGTCCCCGTTGCCACGGTACGGGAACGGAAAACGGACATCTGTGCCCCCAGTGCCACGGAACCGGAAATGTTTTGGCGCTAAAAAAATTCGAGGTCACGATTCCGCGCGGCATCGGCGACGGACAGCGTATCCGGCTTGCCGGCCAAGGCGGCTTAGGACTCAGTGGCGGCCCGAACGGCGATCTCTACCTGATCGTGAAATCGACCGAGGATCCGACCTACAAACGCAAGGGCGACGATCTCTACGTCGACCTTCCGGTAAGCATCTACGACTTGCTGCTGGGGGGAGAAGTGAAGGTTCCGACGCTCGGCGGCCAGGTTGCGATGACGATTCCGGAGGGCACCCAGAACAATCGCTTGCTCCGGCTGTCCGGAAAGGGCATGCCGCACGTCAAAGGCGGCGGGGCCGGCGATCAGTACGTGCGCCTGATCGGGCAACTCCCGCAAAGTCTCAGCGACAAAGAAAAGAAGCTCTTCAAAGAACTCGCCGCGCTGCACGACGTAAAGCCCTAGGCCGGCCTTAACATGATGAGCGGGCACGGGCTGATGTGGTCCGCGATGTACCGGCCGGACAAACCGGAGATCCACCGGCGCATCGACTGGAAGCGCATGCGCGCGCTCTTTTCGCCGTACTGGGCGCAACAGCTCACCGTACTGGCCTGCATAGTGGTGGCGTCAATTCTGGGCCTCGTACCCGGGTTCGTAACGGCGCGCATCATCGACGTCACCATTCCACACCGTAACGTCGCCGAACTGGCCGTCGACGTCGGCATCATCCTCGCTTCCGTGCTCGTTGCCGCGGCGGTCGGAGTGGTCCAGGGCTATTTGAACTCCGTCGTGGGCGAAGGCATCATGCGGGACATCCGCACGCAGCTGGTGGCGCATCTCCACCGCATGCCGCTCTCCTTCTTCACCGGAACGAAGACGGGCGAGATCATGAACCGGGTCAGCAACGACGTCGACAACGTCGACAACGTCGTTACGGGCACGCTCACGTCGATCGTTACCAACGTCGTCGTGATATCCACGACGCTCGTGGCGATGTTCGTCTGGAACTGGCGGCTAGCGCTGCTGTCGATCGTTATCGTGCCCCTCATGATCGTTCCGCTCGGTCCGGTCGGGCGCCGGATGTACGACATTCGCAAGCGTACGCGCGAAAAGCGCGATCAAATCGAATCGATAACCCAAGAGACGCTTTCGATTTCCGGGATAACGCTGATTAAGTCGTTCGCCCGCGAAGGTTACGAGCGTTCGCGCTTCTACGACGTCGGAACGCGTTTGATGCAGCTCGAGATCGATCTCGCGATGGTCGGCCGCTGGTTTCTCGCCTCGGTCACGGCCATGGTGATCGTCGGTCCGGCAATGGTGTGGTTCGGCGGCGGCTGGTACGCCATCGTGGGAGGCTTGCAGGTCGGCGTCATCGTCGCATTCGTCTCCTTCATCCAAGGGCGGCTGTACGGGCCGGCCGCCGCGCTGGCCGGAATTCAAGTGCAGATCGTCAGCGCGTTGGCCGTGTTCGAGCGAATTTTCGACTATCTCGACATGACGCCGGAAGAGTACGACCCCAAGGATGCCGTCGGGTTGCCAAGCGTTCGCGGCGACATCGTTTTCGAAAACGTCGTCTTTTCGTACGGCGGGTCGCGCGACGTGCTCGACGGCATCTCTTTCCACGTCGCGGCCGGCCAAGCCGTCGCGTTCGTCGGACCCTCGGGTGCCGGGAAAACGACCATCACCCAGCTGGTTCCGCGTTTTTACGATCCGCAGGCAGGCCGCGTGCTGGTCGACGGCCACGACGTCAAAACCATTACGCTGGAGTCGCTCCGGCGCGACATCGGAATCGTGACGCAAGAGACCTATCTCTTCCACGACACCATCGCCAACAATCTGCGTTACGGGAAGCCCGACGCGACCGACGATCAACTGCGCGCCGCCGCTGCCGCGGCGAACATTGCGGAGTTCGTGGACTCGCTGCCGGACCGCTACGACACGGTCGTCGGCGAGCGCGGCCACAAGCTCTCGGGCGGAGAACGCCAGCGCCTGGCGATCGCCCGGGTTTTGCTCAAAGATCCGCGCATCCTGATTTTGGACGAGGCGACCAGCTCGCTCGACTCCGAAAACGAAGCCGCGATTCAAGCCGCATTGGTCACCGCCATGCGCGGACGGACGAGCCTCGTCATCGCCCACCGGCTCTCGACGATTCTCGCGGCCGACACGATCTTCGTGGTGGACGGCGGCCGCATCGTGGAGACCGGACGCCACGGCGAATTGCTCGCACGCGGCGGCTTATACGCGCGTCTCTACCGCACGCAGTTTCGCGATCTATCGGCATAAAGAAGGCGACCGGCTCGCGCCGGTCGCCTTGGTTGCCCGGCGGACCGCCGGCGGAGCGAATTTCGCTACTGAGCGGCCGCTTGGATGCCGAGATGAACTTCGCTCATCGCCTGCTTGACGTAGTTGATGGCGTTGACGCGATGGCCGGCCTTATCCGGGTTGGCCGCATTGAGCTGATCCAATGCGGACTGCAGGTCGCCCTGGGCGTTGCGCATGTGCACCTGAGTCGCGGCCACGGCGACGCCGCCGACGACCGCGCCGAACAGCATCGCGCAAACCAGCACTAAAATTCCGAATCGAGGAAACGTACGACGCATGGTACCTCCAATAGTTTCGAGAGCGTGGCAAGTGCCGTTCTCGTTCACGCCGAATCTTGCGGATTCCCTTAGACTCCGGCCGGAATCTCCTAGACTCCGGCCGGAATCTCCATGACGGCCGGCGCGACCGGAACGTGCAGTTCCGGCTCGGTCGCCGCGCGTACTTCCTCAACGGTCACGCCGGGCGCAAGTTCGCGCAGCATCAGGCCTTCGGGGGTTACGTCGATCGTAGCCAGATCGGTGACGATTCGATGCACGACCTGCCGTCCGGTGAGCGGCAGCGAGCAGTGCCGTACGATCTTGTGCGCGTTGCCTTTGGCGACGTGCTCCATCATCACGATCACCCGTTTGGCCCCGTGCACCAAGTCCATGGCGCCGCCCATCCCTTTGACCATTTTTCCGGGGATCATCCAGTTCGCCAGATCGCCGGTCTCCGAAACCTGCATCGCGCCCAGGACGGCGAGGTCGATGTGACCGCCGCGGATCATTCCAAACGAAAGCGCCGAATCGAAAAACGACGCACCCGGCAGCAACGTAACGGTTTCTTTGCCCGCGTTGATCAGATCCGGATCTTCCTCTCCTTCGAAAGGGTAGGGCCCCATCCCGAGAATTCCGTTTTCGCTCTGCAGCGTGACGGTGACGCCGGCCGGCACGTAGTTGGGAATCAGCGTCGGCAGGCCGATACCGAGGTTGACGTACTGTCCGTCGCGGAGTTCCCGGGCTAGCCGCGCTGCAAGTTGCGTTCGAGTGAGTGCCATGTGCTATTCCCCGTTTCGTATCAGCCGGCCGAAGGGCGTTTGCGCGTCGTTACGCGCTCGATGCGTTTACCTTGGGCGCCGACGAGCACGATGCGTTGAACGAAAATGCCCGGCAGGTGTACGTCCTCAGGCGGGATGTCGCCGGGATCGACCAGTTCCTCGACTTCGGCGATCGTGATCCGGCCGGCCATCGCGCAGAGCGGATTGAAGTTCCGCGTCGCTTTGCGAAAAACGAGATTTCCAAAACGATCGCCGACCGACGCACGCACCATTGCGTAATCGCAGACGATCCCTTCTTCGAGAACGTACTCGCGGCCGCCGAAAAGCCGGGTTTCCTTTTTGGGCGACGCCACGGCCACGCTGCCGTCCGAGTTATATCGCCATGGGAGCCCGCCGTCGGCAACCAGGGTGCCGTCGCCGGCCGGCGTGTAAAACGCCGGAATGCCGCATCCGCCGGCGCGCAGACGCTCGGCCAGCGTGCCCTGCGGGCAGAGTTCCAGTTCCAGTTCGCCCGACAGATACTGCCGTTCGAACTCCTTGTTCTCACCGACGTACGACGCGGTCGTTCGCACGATGCGCTTGTGGTCGAGCAGTACGCCCAATCCCCAGCCGTCGACGCCGCAGTTGTTCGAGACCGTGACGAGCCCGCTCGCTCCCTGCTCCAGCAACGCCTCGATCAGGTTGTGCGGGATGCCGTTGAGGCCGAAGCCCCCGACGGCCAGCGACGCACCGCTGGAAATGTCGGCGACCGCGTCGGCGCACGACGCGTAAACTTTCTCCATGACCGATGCTTATGCGTGGGCACGCGCGTTCGTCCTGCCAAAGATCGGGAGCCCGTAGGGGTATGACGGGGCCCGAACCGCGAAGTCGCCGAGAGGGAGAATTGCGACGATGACGATGACGATACCCGACCGCTCCGACGCGAACGACGAAGAGAGCATGATGCTGGCGGTCGTTCGCGAACTGGTCGCCGAAAAGGTCGCTCCGCGAGCCGCGGACATCGACGAGACCGGCGAATTCCCGTGGGACGTGAAGGAGCTTTTCGCTAAAAACGACCTTTTGGGCGTGCCGATTCCCGCCGAGTACGGCGGCTTGGGGGGCACGTTTCTCACCTACGTCAAGGTGGTCGAAGAGATTGCCAAAGCGTGCGCGTCGAGTTCGTTGATCGTGGCCGTGCAGGAACTCGGAATGCTGCCGATCATGATCGCCGGCACGCAGGAGCAAAAGCGCCGCTTTCTTCCCAAGATCGCGTCGGGCGAACACCTGGCCGCCTACGCCTTGACGGAGGTTTCGAGCGGGTCGGACGCGCTCGGGTCGATGCGCACGCGCGCGACGAAAAAGGGCGACGTCTACTTGCTTAACGGCCAAAAGATCTGGATCACCAACGGCAGCGTTGCCGACGTGGTGTGCGTTTTCGCCGTGACCGACCCCGACGCCGGCTCGCGCGGCGTCAGCGCTTTCGTGATCGAAAAGGGGATGCCCGGATTCGCCGTCGGCAAGAAAGAAAAAAAGATGGGCATCCGCGGATCTCCGACGGTAGAGCTGAGCTTCGTCGACTGCGAAGTACCGGCGGCAAATCGCCTCGGCGAAGAGGGCGAAGGCTTTAAGATCGCCATGAAGGTGCTGGACAAGTCGCGGCCCGGCATCGCGGCGCAGGCGCTCGGTATCGCCGCCGGGGCGCTCGAATACGCGACCAACTACGCCAAAGAACGCCTCGCGTTCGGCAAGCCGATCGGACAGCACCAGGGCGTCGGGTTCATGCTGGCCGATATGAAAACCGAAGTCGAGTCGGCACGCCTGCTCCTGTACGAAGCCGCGCGCCGCTGCGATGCGGGCGGTCCCGACGTAACGCTATGGGCCGCGATGGCGAAGCTCAAGTGCGGCGACGTTGCGATGTCGGTAACGACCGACGCCGTTCAAGTGCTCGGCGGTTTCGGTTACTCGTCCGAATATCCAGTCGAGCGCATGATGCGCGACGCGAAGATCACGCAGATCTACGAAGGCACGCAGCAAATCCAGCGCTTGGTAATCTCGCGGTCGCTGGTCGGGAAGGCCAAGCCGGGCTAAAGCTGCATGCCCGATCCGATGGATCCGGATTTCACCGGACAGAATCCGATCGTCGCCGCCGCCACGCGCATTCGCGCCCGGCGCGAACTCGGCAAAGTCATCGACGCCGCGACCGGAGACGTAGCGCCGCGCCGGCCCGAGGACGCCGAAGAGTCGTTGCGGCTCTTTGGCGAGCACGTCGCGACGGCGTGCAAGCGCCTCAACGCAATCCTGGGCGAACGCACGGGCGTCAAGTTCATCCGTTTGGAACGGCCGCTGCGACTGCGTTTGCGTTTTAAAGATTGGCGCGCGAGCCTCGAACTCGACGACGTGCATCAGTTGGTACGCATCGCCGGTCTCGATCTCGACGGAGAGTATCAGTTCGATCCGGCGGCCGACGTTCCAGCCCTCATAAACTTATCGAAGATTTCGACCGAATCCGACTATGGAACGCGGCTTACCGCTTCTTCCCTTTTGAAACGGCTCGCTTCCGAAGCGGAGCTGCCGCAACCCGGCCACCTGAGCGGCCCCGGGCCGTTAAGCTTTTAGATAATATCGCCGGCGTCGGGCAGAGCGCTTCGACCGGACAGCGCGCGCATTGCGGAATTGGTGCTTTGCAGATCGCGCGCCCGTGCAGAATCAGCCAATGGGTCGCGTCGCCCCACTTTTCGCTCGGAACGAGCGCGGTCAAATCGTCTTCGACCTGACGAGGAGTCGTTCCGAGCGTGATCCCCAAACGGTGCGCGACGCGAAAAACGTGCGTATCGACGGCCAGCGCGGCCTGCGCGAAAGCGTTGGCCATAACGACGCTGGCGGTCTTACGGCCCACCCCCGCCAGCGATTCGAGCATCTCCCGTTCGCGCGGCACGTTTGCGCCGAACCGCTCCACCAGGTCGCGCGCGCAGGCGATGATGTTGCGCGCCTTCATTCGGAAGAAGCCGCACGATTTGACGATCTTTTCGACGTCGTCTTGTTTAGCTCGGGCGAGATCGGCGGGCGTCGGGTATTTTGCGAAAAGCGCCGGGGTGGTGGCGTTCACGCGCGCGTCCGTACACTGCGCCGAGAGGATCACCGCGATCAGCAGTTCGAACTCGTTACGGTAGTCCAGGGCCGTGCCGGGGTCCGGATA
>DATCGB010000302.1:0-13328 GCA_036509155.1 Candidatus Tumulicola sp.
CCTTGTCGAGGTCGCCCTCCATCGCGGCCGTAAAATCGAGGTTGACGATTTTGGGGAAATGCTCGACCAGCAGGTCGTTGACCGCAATGCCGATCTCGGTCGGCGCGAACCGCCGCTCAGCTTGGACGACGTAGCCGCGCGCCTGAATCGTGTCGACGATGGTCGAGTAGGTCGACGGGCGGCCGACGCCGTTGTCCTCGAGCGCCTTGACCAGCGACGCCTCGGTAAACCGCGGCGGCGGCTCGGTAAAATGCTGCTTGGGTTCGACGCTGCGGCAATCCAGCGTCTCGCCGTCGGCCAAGTCGGGAAGCCGCACGCGCGGCTTGGCGCCTTTGGACGGCGCGAGCGCGTCCTCGTCCTTGCTCTCTTCGTACACCCGGGTAAAGCCGAGAAAGCGCATTACCGTACCGGTCGCGCGAAACGTATAGCCGTTCGCATCCACGTCGACGGTCGTCTGGTCGAGCACGGCCGAGGCCATCTGCGAGGCCACGAACCGTTCCCAAATCATCGTATACAGCCGCAGCTCGTCGCGTTTGAGCTTGCTCGCCACCGACTGGGGCGTGTTGAAAACCGAGGTCGGCCGGATCGCTTCGTGGGCGTCTTGCGCGCCCTCGCGAATCTTATGGCGGCGGTCGCCGTGAAACTCTTGCCCGTACGTCGAGACGACGAACTCTTTGGCGGCCTCGCGCGCCTGGTCGCTGATGCGCGTCGAGTCGGTGCGCATGTAGGTGATGAGCCCAACGGTGCCCTCGCTGCCGCCGAGGTCGATGCCTTCGTATAAGGCCTGGGCGACCTGCATCGCGCGGCGCACGCGCATCTTAAGTTTGCGGGAAGCCTCTTGCTGCAGCGTCGAGGTCGTGAAGGGCGCCGGCGGGTTGCGCTTGACCTCGCGTTTCTTGATCGCGGCGATCGTAAATGCGGCGCCTTCGACGGCCGCCAACGCTTCGTCGGCGCGCGCCTTGTTGGTGATTTCCAGCTTCTCGCCGCGATACGCAACCAGGTCGGCCGGAAACGGCAGCTCGGGTGCGCGGGCCGAAGCAAGCAACGCGGTCACGCTCCAGTACTCGCGCGGGACGAACGCCGAGATCTCGCGTTCCCGGTCGACGATCAGTTTTACCGCGACCGACTGAACGCGGCCGGCCGAGAGTCCGCCGCGCACTTTTGCCCAGAGCAGCGGCGAGATCTTATAGCCCACCAGCCGGTCGAGAATTCGACGCGCTTGCTGCGCGTTGACGCGGTCCATGTCGATCTGATGGGCGTCGCGCAGGGCCGCCAGCGCCGCGTCCTTGGTAATCTCGTGCAGTTCGATCCGCAGCGGTTTGGGCAGTTTCAGAAGTTCGGCCAGATGCCAGGCGATCGCTTCGCCTTCGCGGTCGGGGTCGGTCGCGAGATACACCTCGCTGGCGGTTTTTACCGCGCTTTTCAGCTCCTTGATCACATCGCCCTTACCTTTAATCGTCAGGTATCGGGGCGCGAAATCGTGCTCCACGTCGACACCCAGCGTACTCTTGGGCAGATCGCGCACGTGCCCCACCGACGCCTTGACGGTAAATCGAGACGGCAGAAACTTCTTGATCGTCCGCGCCTTGGTCGGCGACTCGACGATGATCAGGGGCTTTTTCACGGGGCCTAGTATACTCCCGCGGTCAAGACGAGGGCAACGTTTCAGCCTCCGGAACCGAGCAAAAAAGCGTTCGATGACGGGCGACGACCGCCGCCGAACGGGTCTTCGCAAGCCCGTTTACGCGCGCGCAACGCGCGCGAGCGGCGTGCGTTCGCGCGCGTAAATTTGCATGATTTGATAAAATCCTCTATGATTCGCTCAAAGCGCCAATGTGGCGCTGTCCAATAAACGCTTGTCGTCCCCCGGGGGACGAGGAGGAATGAATGGACTCGGATACCATGACGAATGGCGGAACGATGGCGGAAGAAAAGAAGCCACGCCGCAAAGCACGTCGCAAAGTCGGCGCGCGCAAGAAAGCCGCGGCGACGGGCGGCCGCAAAAAGGCCACTCGCAAGAAGGCCGTAAACGGACGCAAGAAAGCCGTCGGCGGCCGGAAGAAAAAAGCCGGCACGCGTAAGAAGACCGCCGGACGCAAGAAGGCCGGCACGCGCAAGAAAACCGCCGGACGCAAGAAGAAAGCCGGCACGCGTAAGAAGACCACCGGACGAAAGAAGAAAGCCGGCACGCGTAAGAAGACCGCCGGACGCAAGAAGAAAGCCGGCACGCGTAAGAAGACCGCCGGACGCAAGAAGAAAGCCGGCACGCGCAAGAAGACCGCCGGACGCAAGAAGAAAGCCGGCACGCGCAAGAAAACCGCCGGACGCAAGAAGGCTGTGGGCGGACGCAAGAAAAAAGGCGGACGCAAGAAAAAAGCGTAGGCGCTGGGACGGCACCACCAAACGAAACGAGCGGTCGCAATGCGGCCGCTCGTTCACTTTTTCAGCGCCGCATCTGCGCGGCCTAACCGCCCGTCTAAGCGGCGACGATCGGGCCGCCCGCGAGATTGGGCGCCTGGCCGTTATGCTCTTCCACCCAGTGACACGCCGCGAAATGGCCCGGGGCGTATTCCCGCAGCGGCGGCTCCTCGGTCTTGCAGCGGTCGAACGCGATCGGGCAGCGCGTGTGGAAACGGCACCCCGACGGCGGGTTCACCGGCGACGGAATGTCGCCCGTCAGCACGATGCGCTTGCGGCGCTTTTCGAGCGCTGGATCGGGAATCGGAATCGCCGAGAGCAGGGCCTGCGTGTACGGATGCATCGGGTTGAGATAGAGGGCGTCACGATCGGCCAGCTCGACCAGTTTGCCGACGTACATTACGGCGACCCGAGTCGAAATGTGGCGGACGACCGACAGGTCGTGCGCGATGAACAGATACGTCAGGCCGAACTGTTCCTGAAGGTCTTCGAGCAGGTTAATGACCTGCGCCTGGATCGAAACGTCGAGCGCCGACACCGGCTCGTCGCAAACGATGAACTTCGGATCGACGGCTAGGGCGCGCGCGATTCCGATGCGCTGGCGCTGGCCGCCCGAAAATTCGTGGGGGTAGCGATTCGCGTGATAGGGCCGCAGCCCGACGCGGTCGAGCAGATCGCGCACGCGTTCGCCAACGGCTTTTCCGCGGGCGATCCCGTGGATGCGCAGCGGTTCGGCGATCGCGTCGCCGACGCTCATGCGCGGATTGAGCGACGCGAACGGGTCCTGAAAGATGATCTGAACGGAGCGCCGCAAACGCCGCAGGTCGCCGCGGTTCATCGCCAGCACGTCCTCACCGTCGAACCGGATCTCGCCTTTCGTGACCGGCAAGAGCCGTAACAGCAGCCGGCCGATCGTGGTCTTTCCCGAACCCGACTCACCCACCAGGCCGAGCGTCTCGCCGGGCAGGATCGAAAAGCTGACCCCATCGACGGCCTTGACGTCGCCGATATGACGCGACATCAACCCGGCGTGAATCGGGAAATACTTGTACAGATCCTTGACTTCGACCAGCGGCCGCGCGGCGGGAGTGCCCTCGCTCGTGGAGCTGCTGCCGGCGCTCACGGAGCTACTACCGGAGCGGTGCCGACGTCGATCGGGCGCTGATCCTTGGCACGTTCGTCGTAGAGGAAGCAGCGCGCCACGTGCCCTTCTCCAAAGTCGTACAGCGGCACCGGCTCGTCGCATATCGGCATTCGGTAAGCGCAGCGCGGCGCAAACGCACACCCCGGCGGAAGCCGCAGAAGATTGGGCGGCTGACCCTTGATCGGCTCGAGCCGGCGCCGGCCGCTGTCGTCCAGACGCGGCAGCGAGGCCAATAGCCCTTGCGTGTACGGCATGCGCGGATTTTCAAAAATCTGATCGGCGGTTCCGTATTCGACCATATTGCCGCCGTACATCACGAGCACGTTCTTACAGACCTCGGCCACGACCCCGAGGTCGTGCGTGATCAGCACGATCGCCGCGCCGGTTTCACGTTGGAGTTCGTTCATGAGTTCGAGCACTTGGGCCTGAATCGTGACGTCCAACGCGGTCGTCGGTTCGTCGGCAATCAGCAGCTGCGGGTTGCACGACAACGCCATCGCGATCATCACGCGCTGACGCATGCCGCCGGAGAACTGGTGCGGATAGTCGCCGAGCCGGTGTTGCGGTTCGGGAATCCGGACCTTGCGCAGCATCTCGATCGCCCGCTCGCGCGACTCGCGATTATCCAAGCCGAGATGCAGGCGAACCGCCTCGGCAATTTGTTCGCCGATCGTGAGCACCGGGTTGAGCGACGTCATCGGATCTTGAAAGATCATCGCGATCTTGTGACCGCGAATCCGGCGCATCTCGGCTTCGCTCAACTCGGGAAGGTTCTCGCCCTCGAACGACATCCGGTCGGCCGAAACGGCCGCGTTCTTGGCCAGCAGCCGCATGATCGAAAGCGCGGTGACCGATTTGCCCGAGCCCGACTCCCCGACGATGCCGAGCGTTTCGCCCGCCTCGAGCGCGAACGACAGCCCGTTAACGGCCGTGACCGGACCGTCTTCAGTGCGAAAGGTCGTCCGGAGGTTCTTGATCTCGAGCAGCGGCAATGCGAAACCGCTTCCCTTAAATACCGGTCAGCGACAGCACGAACGCCGCGACCACAAAGACGACCGCGACGTACCCGGTGATGCGCTTGAGCTGTTCGTCGGCACCCAGACGTCCGCGATAGGCCGATTCAACGCGCCCGCCGATCGAACCGGTCAGGCCTTCTTGTTTGGTGGTCTGCACGGCGAGCAGGACGATCAGCGCGACCGAGGCGATCATGAAGATGCCGGCTAGCCCGTGGGTAAGCCAGCCGAAGTGCGCGGCGATCGGGGTTTGAACGAGTACCGGCAGCGGGGTCGGCGCCTGGAGTGGAACGATCGGTGCCGCCGCGGCCGTCGGAACGGCATGCGTCGGAACCTTGGAAGCGCCGGCGGCGACCGCGGCGAGCAGCAGTGGACTCAACGTACTCGTGTCTCCCTGTGACAAAATCGCGTAAACGGACCGCTCCGCCGACGAACCGGCGAAGTGGCCCACAACCGAAACCACCTCTACGACCGCCGGGCCGGACCTGCCTGCCTCGCAGGAGTCGCGGATGCCCAGACGTTAGTAGCATCCGGTGCGCAACCCAGCCCCGCCGGTCGTGCGAATCAAGAATCGCCGGGTTTGGCGCGACCTGGCGCGCATTCTGTCGACCATCTTCAACCCGTTCCTGACCGCGCTGGCCCTGTTCGTCATTCTGGCCCGCGTCAGCGCCCATTCCACGTTCGAATTTTGGGGGCTGCTCTTCCTTTCGACGTTCTTCACGTCGATCGGCCCGATGCTCTACGTCTTCTGGCTGTATTCCACCGAACGGATCTCGGATCTCGACATGTCGGTGCGGCACGAGCGCGAGATGGTCTTCAGCACATTCGTCGTGTTCTATCTCGCGGGCGCCGCCGCGCTGTGGATGGTCCACGCGCCGGCCTTGATGATCGCCGCCATGCTCGGATATTTTGCATCGACCTTCGTCGTCGGCTACATCACGCGCTACTGGAAGATCAGTACCCACGCACTCGGCATCACGGCGCCGCTGGTCGCGTTGACGCTGCTCTACGGCCACCAGCCGCTGCCGTTTCTGGTACTCGTGCCGATGGTCTGCTGGGCGCGCGTGCATCTGCGCGCGCACACGGTCGCGCAAGTGGTTGCCGGGGCCGGCCTGGCGACCGTTACGACGATGCTCTTCTTCTACTTGTTCCACGTCGGGCGCCTATGATCGCCTCGACGTGCGCGGGCGGATCGCCGAGCATGCGCGCCACGCCGGCTTTGAACGCGACCGGATCGCCGCTGGTAACGTACCGGGTCGTCCCCGACTCTTCGACCCGCTCCCGGTCGCGCAAGAGTGCGGCCGCGCGCTCCGCCTGCATGACCGCGGGGTCGATCAAGCACGTCCGACCCCCGAGCGCGGCCGCGAAGTGGGCGCCCAGAACGGGATAGTGCGTGCAGCCGTAGATGACGGCGTCTAAATCAGGCGGCAATTCGCGGCACACGGCTTCGACGGCGGCGCGAACTTCGCGCCCGGCGATTCGGCCCGCTTCGATCGCCGGCACCAAGCTGGGTGCGGCGACTTCCCACACTTCGGCCCCGGGGACGGCCGAACGCAGCGTACGCCCGTACGAACCGGCGGCCACCGTCGCCGCGGTGGCCACGATACCCACGCGCCGGTATCCGGCGCGCTGCACCACCGTCGCGGCCGAATCGATCAGGTCGAGCACCGGCGCGTGCGTCGACGGCCAACCATAACGCTCGGCGATCGCGCACGACGTGTTGCAGGCCATCACGTTCGCATCCACGCCTTGGCGATCGAGCCACGCCAAGTTCTCCGCGAGCAGTTCGTAAAGATCTTCGGGCTCGCGGTCCCCGTACGGGACGTGCGCCTGATCGGCAAAATACACGACGTCCGCTTTCGGCAGTCGCTCGCGGATGCGCTTGAGCACGGTGAGGCCGCCCAGGCCCGAGTCGAAAAGCCCGATCATCGTTACGAAATTATTGTGCCGGTTGATTGGTCGCCGGATACTGCCGATCGTAGCGATCGATTCCGTCGGCGATCGACTGGGCGACCTTCTGCCGCCACGCCGGCGAGGTCAGCAACGCGTAGTCGTTCGGATTCGAGAGGAACGCCGTTTCGACCAGCACGGCCGGCATCAGCGTATGCAGCGTCACGTACAGGTGACTCTTGACGATGCCGTCGTCCTTGGT
Source organism: Candidatus Tumulicola sp. (assembly GCA_036509155.1). GTDB lineage: Bacteria > Vulcanimicrobiota > Vulcanimicrobiia > Vulcanimicrobiales > Vulcanimicrobiaceae > Tumulicola. The sequence continues at coordinate 6,728 of DATCGB010000302.1, forward strand.
TCCGTCGGAAGCGAGTTGGCTTTCCAGCGCGCGCGCCAGTGCGACGTCGCCGTCTTTGGAAATGTAGCAGGTGGTGCCGTAGGGACCCGAGTTGATGAAACTGTTGACGTGAATGCTGACGAACATGCGCGCGCCCGCGTTGTTGGCGACGTCGACGCGAGCCTGCAGTTCCTGGCGCGCGGAGTCGTTGGGAGCGTAGACGTCCACGTCGGTGTTGCGGGTCATTTGCACCTGCCAGCCGCGCGCGACCAGAATGCTGCGTAAGCGCTGCGCCATGTCGAGCGTCAGGCTGGCTTCGGACGTCCCGTGGCGCGCGGCGCCTTGATCGCTGCCGCCGTGACCCGGGTCGATCACGATCAACCGCGCATTTTTTGGAACGTAGGTCGTGCCGCTGCCGCTGCCGGCGTGCGGACCGAACTTCCAGCCCGAGCTCGCGCCATCGTCCGAGGACTGATCGGCCGGCGCGGGCGTCACCGCTGCGGGCTGCGCGTTCGACGCAACGACGCTGCCGACGCTGCCGCTTCCACTGCGCGACATGGCGACGACGTCGGACCGGCCGATATCGACGGTCAGGCCGTTAGCCGACGGAGCGACGGTCAGGGATTTCGGACCGGTCGGCGAGAGCGCGACGCGAACGGTCGCGGAATCGATTTGGCGCACGCGCAGCGCGCCGAGCGGATCGGGCTCGCTCGCATCGATCGGCGCGCCTTGCAGTTGCGCGCCCTTGACGTCCACCCAAAAGCGGTTGTCGGGATCGCGCAAGCGATGCCATTCGAAGGTTGCGTTTCCGGAAATCGCGATCGCCACGACATACCCATCGGTCGACGGCGTCACCGTCACGCCGGTCACGGTCGCCCCCGCCGGCGCCGCGCCGCTGCCGGCGTCCGCATCGGGCGCGGGCGCGGCCGCTGCGGCTGCCGCCGTCGGCTGGGCCACCGCTCGCGCGGCCGTCGCCGATGCCGCAAACGACAGCACGACGTCGCGGCCGTCGTCGCTGCGCGGGACGTCGTGCACCGCACCCGGCGCGAGCTGCACGGTGACGATCGTCTTCGGGTCGCGAACGGTTCCGGTTTGTGCGATCGCGACGCTGCGAACTCCGCCGGCGTCGACGTTACGCGTGCCGGCCAAGGTCGTGCCGAGGCCGTCGAACTCATAGGTCAGGCCGCCGCTGGTCTGTCCGATGATTCGCGGACGCAGCGGCGCGCCGCCGTGCGCCAGCAGATCGACCCGGCCGCCCGACGAGCGTACGTCGAGCGAAGCCAGCTGCGGCTGCAGCACGGCCGTCGTACCGTCTTGCCGGAGCGCGAGATCGAGCGCGCCCAGAACCTCGGTAAGCGGCAGATAAACTTCATTGCCGGCACGATACGGAGCGACGCTCGCCTGCAGCCCGATCGGACCGACGTCGTAGCGCCGGCTTCCCAGCGCAAAGCTCACCACCACCGGCGCCGCGGTGGTAATCAGCACGTAGCGATCCGCGGGCTGCCACGTCAGGGTCGCGCCTACGCTGCGTAACAGCGCTTTAAAACCTGCATCGGCGATGCCCACGGACGTCGCACCGCCGGTGGTTGAAACGTGCGTGAAGACGATCGGCGTTCGACCGTAGACGGCCCGGATCGGAGCGTCGGCCGAAGCTGGGAGCGAGAGTCCGAGCGTCGCCGCCAGCAGCAGCAGCGCGACCGGCGCGCTTCTAAAAGTCGGAACGGTGAAGCGGTTGATCCAGCTCAAAATTTCCCCCCGGCAACGTCGGCAGCGTTTGGCCGCCGACGGTGACTTTTAGCGCGTCGATTCCCGGAACGCCGGTCATCGTATAAACGAGCGCTTTGAACTCGCCGTTCTCACCGAAGGTTCCGCCGGCTTGCCGATCGATATCGGCCGAAAGATCGACCGTCGCGGTCGAGCCGCTCACGCTCGCACCTACGACCCGCGTTCCCGCCGGAAAACGAATCGCTTGAACGTCGCTGGGCGGTCCGGCAACCGCTTGCACGGCCGCGTACAGCACCGTGTTGCGCAGGTGCTCCGTCCCGCTCTCGCCAGGCTGCTGGGGCCGCAACGAAACACTTAGGCTTCCGAGCGTCGTTCCGTCGAGTTTCGTGTAGTACACCGTCAGCTCGTTGCCGACGCCCGGAGAACGATGGGAGAGGTAGTACCAACTGCCGGCGACGACGATTGCCAGCAGCACGACCAGAACGACCAGGCGCGACGATTTCACGTTGTTATTCGGGATTCGAGAGCGGCGTCCGGTCTTCATGCCGCTCCAGTGAGCTGCATGCGCACGCCCAAATACAGCGCGGCCGCGATCGACAGCAATCCGAGAATCGACAGTGCGAGGGCGGTCCGGCCGCCGCGCGGGCTTTTTCCGAAACGCGCCGCGAGCCCATAGCAGATCAGTGCGACGATCGCGGCCGCGATGTGAAACGCGGCACCCTTGGGCAGCGAAACGTGATTGGCGCCCAGCATCCCGGCCACCGCGAGCCCGGCTAAGACTTGTAAGCCCAGCACGACGTTAACGACGCGCCGCCCTAACGCGTTCCAACTGAAGACCAGCGCGCACAGCGCGACCAGATATGCAAGAACGAAATGGATGTCGAGAGCTGCAGCCATGCAAACCTTCTGCCGCCATCACCCCGCCGGCTCCTGCCGACGAGCAACGACCGAGCTTGGGGCGGCACTAGACCATATAGGTTTTGGGTGGCGATGCCAGCGTGAGAATCGGGCGCTGGATGCGGAAGTCGCCGATCGCGCTGCCGGTGGCGCCGTCCAACGCAAGCTCGCTGAGAATCCGGCCGATGACCGACGCGAATTTAAACGCGTGTCCCGCGCCGATGGCGACGCTGACGTTGGGATGTTCCGGCAGCCGGTCGATGACGAAGTCGCGATCCGGGGTAAGCGTGTAGAGACACGTCTTGACGAGTTGCGCCGGTCCGAGCGCGCCGGGCAAATAGCGCTCCAGAAACGCCGTCACGCGCGCCGTGATCGCCGGGTCTTCGTCGAAGCCGCGCGTATCCGCATCGACCGGCAGCCCGCCCGCGTCCTGCGTGACTTTCACCGCGCCCGCCTCGCCGAAAACCGGAAATCCGTAGAACGACGGATCGTCCATCCAAATCCAGACGGGAAACCGTCCGAAGGCGAATCGTTCGATCTCGCGCGCCTTGAAGTACATCGCCTGTTCCTTGGTGACTTCGAGCGGCAGCCGCACCCCGAACGCCGCCAGCGCGCGCGCGCTCCACGGACCGGCTGCGACGATCAGTTTAGCGGCGCGATAACGCTCCCCGCCGGCTTCAACTTCGATCTCGCCGTCGACCGCGCGCAGCGACGTGACCGGCGCGCGGTCGCGCAGGACCGCGCCAAACGCGCGCGCCGCGCGCTGATGGGCCGCCGTCGCGCGCTCGGCCGCGACGATCCCGCCATCCGCTTGAAACAGCCCGCAAACGTCGTCGCCGACCTGAAACGCCGGCCAGCGCGCGCGAATGGCGCCCGCGTCGAGCCACTCGAAGGGCACGTCGCCGGCGCGCATCGCGTCGGCGTATCCGGACATCGGAATCGCGCCGTCGCGCGGGCCGAGGTCGAGGCCGCCGGTGCGAAAGATCAGCCGTTCGCCGGCGTCGCGCTCGACCGATTCCCAGGCGCGATACGCTTCCTTGGCGAGCCGCACGTAGGTTTGCGAGACGTACGACAACCGAATGATCCGCGAATGATCGTGCGACTCGCCGCGCGCGTGCCCCAGGTCGAACTGCTCGAGCCCGAGCACCCGCGCGCCGCGTTTGGCCAGCCAGTAGGCGGCTCCGCTCCCGATACCGCCCAGACCCAAGACGATGGCGTCGAACTCGTCGCTCACGCGCCGTTCCCCCCGTCGATTGCGACCGCATCGTCGCCCAGACGCGCCGCGATATAGCGGCGGATGTCGAGGCTCGAATCTTCCATCGGTGCGTAGTACCCGTGGGCGAATGCGCGCGAGCGCATGCCGGCCTGAACACTTTCGCAAATCGCCCAGTCCTGCTTGTTGACGAGGTCCCAAAAGTCGATTGCGTCGCTTGGGTCGAAGCCCGGCTTGGCCATCTCATCGGGGTGGAAGAGAAAATCGCAGACGATCGCGGTTTTTTCGGGACTTTGCGGCCACAGCGAAAATGCCGCCGCATGATCGGCCGCCAGACTCAGCATGAAGTTGGGATAGATCAGCTCGCCTTTGTGCCGGACGCGTTCGTCGGCGTCGAGCCCCGGAAACGGCGCGCGGTCGCTCGTACCGCTCCAACTGAACGTCCAGGCGCCCTCGCGATGCGGGATGCCGCGCTCCCAGTCGAGCGTCGCCCCGCCGCGCCGTTTAAAAGCCGGCACGATCGCGCACAGCTCCGGGTGCACGCCCGCGCAGTGATAGCACTCGTTGTAGTTTTCGAGTATGACCTTCCAGTTGGCGCCGGCCGCGTAGCGGATCGAGCGGGCAACTTTCAGATCTTCCAACGGATAGCGCGCGAGCCGCGCGGGGACCGCGCCGAGTTGAGCCGCCAGCGTGTCGTCGTCGCGCCGCGCGTCTTCCGGCTGCAGGTTGACGAAGACGAACCCGGCCCAGCACGCCACGCCGGCCCGGTGGAGGCGGCGCGCGTCGGGCGGCACGTCGCCGGGCTCGACGAACGGTGACGCGATCAGCGTCCCGTCCAGCGCATATGCCCAGGCATGGTACGGGCAGCGAATCGCCCCGCGCACCACCCCGTCGCCGCATAATAGCCGGCTGCCGCGGTGACGGCAGAGGTTGAGGTGCGCGTGCAGTTCGCCATCCTGACCGCGCACGATGATGACGCTTTCGCCGGCGACGTCGACCACCCGAAACGCGCCGGCTTGGTCGAACTGCTCGGCCCGGCCGACGTAAAACCAGCGATCCCAAAATATTGCCCGCCGCTCGCGCTCGAAGAATGCCGGATCGGCGTAAGCGGCGCGCGGGAGCGAGGCTTCGAGGCGATTTTTGGAAGTCATCGATAAAAGTTCTCGTTCGGCCAAGACGGAGTGCCCCCGAAGGCTTCGACGGTAGATTTGGCAGAACGCCAAATAGATCGTTGTTCGACAGGGGATTACGTCAAACGCGATTGAATCCCTGGACAAAAGTCGCTTCGCGGGGCGTCCCGGACGCATCAGGGGGTACGCGCGAACTATGGATTCGTTTACAAAACCGGTCATCGCCGCCGGAGCGAAGACGCTGCCGGCATCGTGGTACGTCTCGCCCGAAAACTACGCGAACGAACGCGAACGGATCTTCGCCCGCGACTGGATTTGCGTCGGCCGTGCCGAGTCGCTGGAACGCCCCGGCGATTTTTTCACGATCGCACCGGCCGGCGAAAGCCTGATCGTGACCCGCGACCGGGACGGTTCGGTCCGCGCCTTCTTTAACGTCTGCCGCCATCGCGGTACGCGCATCTGCCAAGAGAGCAGCGGTCACTTCCAAGGTTCGATTCAATGCTCGTATCACGCCTGGACGTACGGTCTAGACGGCGAGTTGAAGGTCGCGCGCAACATGGCCGCGGTACCCGGTTTCGAGCGGGCCGATTATCCGCTCAAAGCGGCCGACGTGGCGCTGTGGGAAGGCTTCATCTTCGTCAACCTCGCGGCCGAGCCCGAGCCGTTCGAGCGCGCATTCGCGCCGTTGATCGGCCGCTTTTCGAAATGGGATCTGCCGAACTTACGCGCCCGCCGCACGATCGAATACGACGTTGCGTGCAACTGGAAGCTCGTCTTTCAAAACTATTCGGAATGCTACCATTGCCCGCTCGTGCATCCGCAGCTCGACAAGCTCTCTCCGTCCGACAGCGGGCGCAACGACCTGTGCGAAGGCGCGGTGCTCGGCGGTTTTTCGGAGTTGCGCGTTCGCGGCGCGAGCCTAACCACCAACGGCCAGACGACGCGCCCGCCGCTCGGAACCGTCTCGGGCGAAGACCTCGATCGCGTCTACTACTACACGATCTTTCCATCGATGCTCTTGAGCCTGCATCCCGATTACGTGATGACGCACTACGTCAAACCCGTGGGGATCGCCCGGACGCACGTCGTGTGCGAGTGGTTTTTCGACCCGGCGATCATGTCGGAGCCGCACTTCGATCCGCGCGACGCCGTCGATTTCTGGGATCTGACGAACCGCCAGGATTGGCACGTCAGCGAACTCACGCAGCTCGGACTGCAGTCGCGCGCGTACTCGCCCGGACCGTATTCCAACGCCGAGGGACTGCTGGCGGCGTTCGACCGCCACTATCTGCGCGCGATGGGCGCGCGGCGACCCTCATCCACCGAGGCACGACCAACATGACGCACCATTCCCGCCTTTTCGGCTCGCTGATCGCCGCCCCGGCGGCCTTCGGCCTGCTGCTGCTCGCCGTTCCCGCGCCGGCGGGAACTACCGGCGGTCTCAGCGGCACCGTCACCGAGGGCGGCACGACGGTGCCGGTCGCGGACGCCCGCGTCAGCGTGACCAGCCCGTCGCAAACCGCAAGCACCGTCACCGACTCCGGCGGCCACTTTCACTTCGTTTCGCTGGCGCCCGACGAATACGTCGCGACCGTCGAGAAGAGCGGCTACGATCCGGCGTCCTATCCCGGCATCGCGGTCTTTGCCGACGCCCAGC
>DATCGB010000303.1:0-6553 GCA_036509155.1 Candidatus Tumulicola sp.
CGTGGAAGCAGACGCTCTACGCCGGACCGATGAGCGGAATATCCGACCTCGCCATGGACGCGCAGAACCCGAGCGTCATGTACGCCGGCGTGTGGCAGTTCCGGCGCCAGCCGTGGACGTTCACGAGCGGTGGCGACGATGACGGACTCTACAAGTCGACCGACGACGGCGCGACGTGGATCAAACTGACCGGCCACGGCCTGCCGCCGGCGCCGACCGGGCGCATCGGACTCGCCGTCGCGCCTAGCAACGGCAATCGCGTGTACGCGTTGATCGAATCGAGTAAGGGCATTTTGTGGCGCTCCGACGACGCCGGCGCGAACTGGACGATGGTCAGCAACGACACGCTGGTCGATCAGCGGCCGTTTTACTTTACGCATATCGAAGTCGATCCAAAGAATCCGGACCGCGTGTACGGCGTTTCCGAGGCGCTGTCGGTGAGCACCGACGGCGGCAAGAAGTTCAAGGAAATCGCCGACCCGGTTCACGTCGACTACCACGCTATTTGGATCGCGCCCAACGATCCGAGCCGCGTGCTCGTTGGGGAAGACGGGGGCTACGCGCTCACGCTCGACGGGGGCGCGAACTGGTTCTTCTCCGCGAACTTGGCGATCGGGCAAGTGTATCGCGTCGGCCTGGGCAACGACAATCCGTACACCGTGTGCGCCGGACTGCAAGACAACAACGGCTGGTGCGGTCCGTCCAACTCGCTGGATTCGTCCGGGATCCAAAACAAGGACTGGATCGTGACCGTCGGGGGCGACGGCGAGTGGGGCATCCCCGAGCCCGACGACGCCAACTGGATCTGGTCGGATTCCGAAAACGGCGCGCTGGTCGTGTTCAATCGCGCGACCCAAGACGGCTGGTATGCGGCTCCCTATCTGCAGGATTCGAAAGAGTCGTTCGACACGTCGACCAGCAAGTATCGCTTTAACTGGGAATCGCCGATCGCGTTCGCGCCGTGGAATCCGCGCGTCGCGTGGTACGGCGGAAACGTCATCTTCCAGACGACCGATCGGGGCAAATCGTGGACCACGATCAGCCCGGATCTCACGCGCAACGTCAAAGCCCACCAGAAGCCGTCGGGCGGTCCGATCACGCACGACGTCTCGGGCGCCGAGTACAGCGACACGCTGCTCGACATCGAAGGCTCGACGCTGGGCAAGGGCGAGATCTGGGCCGGCACCGACGACGGACTCGTGCAGCTGACGCGCGACTACGGCAAACACTGGTCCAACGTGACCCCGCCCAACGCTCCCGAGTTCGGACGCTTTGCCACCGTCGCGCCGTCGACGCTGTCGGATGGAACCGCGTATGCGATCGCAGACGGCCACTACACCGGCGATAACGCGCCCTACGCGTTCGTCACCCACGATTTCGGAAAACATTGGACCAAGATCGTCAACGGGCTGCCGAACGATCAGTGGGTGCGCGCGATCCGGCCCGACGTCCGCGATCGCAACATCGTCTACCTCGGTACCGAAGAAGGCATCTGGATCTCGTTCGACGGCGGCGATAAGTGGCAGTCGTTCCAAAACGATCTGCCGACCGTATCGGTGCACGACATTCGGATGCAGCCGAAGGCCGACGATCTGGTGATTGCGACCCACGGCCGGTCGGTGTATATCATGGACGACATGAATCCGGTTCAACGGCTGCAGCAAGCGGTCGCCCGCGGTACGTGGCTGTTCGCGCCGCGCGAAACCTACCAGTGGTCGCTGCACGAATACGACGAAGGCACCTACACCAACTACGCGGCCGACAATCCGCCCAATGGCGTGGTCGTGACGTTTTACGAAAAGCAGCCGCAAAAAGCCGCACCGAAAATCGAATTTCTCGACGCGCGCGGCCGCGTGATCCGCACGGTCGCCGGCACGCACAAGGTCGCCGGTAAGGACGTGCCCTACGTCACCAACAAAGTCGGTCTCAATCGCTACGTGTGGAGTTTCGGCATCGACGGTCCGGTGAAATGGCTGAGCGCCGCCAAGGAGCGCTATCAAGGTCCCAACGCCGGCCCCGGCGTCCCGCCCGGATCGTATGCGGTCCGCATGACCCTCGACGGTCACACCTACATGCAGCATTTCTCCGTCAAAGCCGACCCGCGCTCGCACTTGACGCAGGCGGATTACGAACGCAGCTTTGCGATGGGCAAAACGATCGAGCGGCAGTACTCGCTTGTGGATACGATGCTGAACAACCTCGATACGGCCAAGAAGGCGATCGACGCCGACTTGGACGCCGCCAAGAAGGCCAATAACGCCGCGCTCGCTACCAAACTCGGCGATACGCTCGCCGCTCAGAAAAACGTCTTCGATTTCTTAACGGCCGATTATCACAATGACGAAGACGGCATTCAGCGTCCGGGCGCGTTGCGTGAGGACTTGCAGGGTGCGTATTACGGAGCGCAGGGAATGATCACGCAGCCGATCGCGCAATACATCGATCGTACGACCGGGCAGGTGCGCGACGGAGTCGGCCGGTACAACGCCTACGTCACCGGCGTCCTGCCGGGCGTCAACGCCGCTTTGAAACAAGCCGGCATGAAAGAGCTGCCGGTAATCGGCACGGTGAAACTGTAATGCATCCGAAATACTTTCTCGGAGCGGCGCTCGTCGCGCTGGCGGCATGTTCCGGCGGCGCCACGTCGATTCCGGCGGCCGCGCCGGCAGCCGGTTTCGGTGCGAGTGCCGTCACCGGCGCGAGCGCAAGCGTTGTCGCCGCCTGTCCGCGTCCGGATACGTCGATAGCGGAAGCTCCGCAGTGTTACGCACTGTACCGAACGGACGTCGGCGCGGCCGCGCCGGGCGGCTATCGCGGCGTATACGCGATTCCCGGCGTGAGCCGCATCGCGCAACTCGAAGCGTATGCCAACGCGACGCACCGCTCGCGACCGGAATCTGGCAGCCCGGCAGGGTATGGACCGAGCGATTTTGCGTCGGCGTACGAGCTTCCCAAGGGTCGGCACGGGCAGGGCCAAACCATCGGCATCGTCGATTTCTACGACGATCCAACCGCCGAAGCGGATCTCGGCGTGTACCGTTCGACTTACGGCCTTCCGGAATGCACGACCGCAAACGGCTGCTTCAAGAAAGTCAATCAAAACGGCAAGGAAGGAAAGTATCCGCCGCCAAGTCGCGGCTGGGCCGGTGAGATCGCGCTCGACATCGAGATGGCATCGGCCGTCTGTCCCAACTGTAAAATTCTTTTGGTTGAAGCCCGCAACAGCGGAAACCGGGCAGAAAACACGGCCATCGCGCTGGGTGCCGATGTGGTGAGCAACAGTTGGGGATCGCGCGGGAAAGGCTCGTACGACAAGGCTTTCGATCATCCGGGCCACATCATTACCGTTGCCAGCGGCGACACGGGATACACGCCGTATCCAACGTATCCCGACTCGTACGGCACCGTCGTTTCGGTGGGCGGCACGAGCCTTCTGCCCGGCAGCAATAAACGCGGATGGACGGAGAGCGCGTGGGGCGGCTCGACCAGCGAGTGCAACCTGCTGGTGCCCAAACCCGTCTGGCAAACCGACACGGGATGTGCCGGGCGCACGGAAACCGACGTGTCGGCAGTCGCCGATCCGCGAACCGGCGTCGCCGTGTACGTAACCTACGGCGGCGGCGGCTGGAACGTATTCGGCGGAACGAGCGCCTCGAGTCCGATCGTCGCCGGCGTGTACGCGCTGGCCGGGAACGAGTCGTCGCTCAACTACGCGCAGCAGCTCTACGACGACGCATCCAAGCTGTTCGACGTCACCAGCGGCAGCAACGGAAACTGCCAAACCTACATCTGCGACGCGGGCCCCGGCTACGACGGTCCGACGGGCAACGGGACGCCCCACGGCTTAGGCGCCTTCTAAAGTTTTAGGTCTTTAAAAGTCGCTTCAGGAACGCTTCGTGTTTGTACGAGGCGCTCTTGCCGTAGTGCACGACCGCGAGGTCGAGCGACGGAACGAGATAGAGCCCTTGGCCGCCCGATCCGCTGGCGTACACGACGTCTGGCGGTACGCCGGCCGGTGCGAGCCACCAGCCTAAGCCGTATCGCGGATTGGCTTGCGAGCCCGCAAAGCACTCGCTCAACGCGGCTCGTTCGCGCAGTACGAAACGACCGTAAGCCAGCCAGTTCGGCGCGGTGAGCGACGCACCGGTGGGCAACGGCTGCGTTCCATCGGCAAGCGTGCGCCACGCTGCCACGGCAACCCCGGCCGGATCCAAAACGCGTTCGCGCAGGTATTGCTGAGGCGTACGATTCTGCGGTGCGAGTTTGCGCGCCAACACTGCGCCGAAGACCTGCAGCGCGATACCGCCGTAGGTAAAGGTCGAGCCGGGCTCGTTTTTCAAGGGCAGGCCGAGCGCGCGATCGTACGTCGGCACGGCGCTTCCCAAACCGCCGAATCCAAATCCGGCCGTGAGGTCGAGCAGCATGCGCAGCGTGACCCGGCGCTTCCATGGATCTTCGCGCCAGGCTGGAACGCTGTCGCCGACCGGTTCGTCGAGATCGAGCAATCCGTCGGCCCGCGCGTAATGGGCCGCGACACCCCAAAAACTCTTGGTCCCGCTGTAGAGCGCGTGCGGCCGCTCCGGTCCAAAATCGGTGGCGTATTCCTGCGTCGTGCGCTCGTCGCCGCGGGAGACGACGAAGGCTTCGAGTGCGTGTCTTTGCGCGTACTCGAGCGCGGCGGCGATATCCATACGGGAGGAGCGTTCGGGAAGTCGTCGCAAAAGCGCTCCCATGAGGCCGTACGTCCTCCTGGTTGCGTCCGTCGCCGCTCTTGGCGGACTATTGTTCGGTTATGACACCGGGGTGATCTCGGGCGCCATTCTGTTCATTAGCAAAGATTTTTCGCTGCCGACGCACCTCCAAGAGTTCACCATTAGCGTCGTACTCATCGGCTGCATTCTCGGAGCGGCTGTGGCCGGCACCGTGGCCGATCGCATCGGCCGACGTCTCACCCTGCTGGTCGCCGGAATAATCTTCCTGATCGGCGCGCTGGTATCGGCCTTCACACCCACCGAGGGAGTTTTACTGGCCGGGCGGTTCGTCGTCGGCATCGGCATCGGGTTCAGCTCGGTGGTCGCGCCGCTCTACATCTCCGAAGTCGCTCCGGCGAACGTCCGCGGTGCGTTGGTGTCGCTCTATCAGTTTGCGATCACCGTCGGGATTCTCGGCGCGTACATCGTCGATTACGTGTTCGCGCGCGGCGGCGATTGGCGCGCGATGCTCGGCCTCGCGGTCGTGCCGTCGCTCATTCTGATCGTCGGAATGATCGTGATGCCGGAGAGCCCACGGTATCTTTTCAAGATCGGCCACGACTCGCGGGCGCGCGACGAACTGACGCGCATCGCGCAAACCGGCGACGATTCGGAGCGCGAGGAACGCAGCATCGTCGAAAGCTTGAAAGTCAAGAGCCCCGGTTTTTCGGCGTTCAAAGCGCCGGCCGTGCGCCTGGCGCTGTTTATCGGGGTCACGCTGGCCGTTTTGCAACAGGTCACGGGGATCAACGCCGTCATTTACTACGGGCCGCAGATCTTTCAAATGGCCGGCATCTCGTCCGCGAGCGCGTCGATCTTCGCGCAGGCGCTGGTCGGTACGGTGAACGTGCTGATGACGCTGGTGGCGATCTTCCTGGTCGATCGGGTCGGACGCAAGCCGCTGCTCTACGTCGGACTGAGCGGAATGTTCGTGGCGCTGGCGGCGCTGGCGGTGGCATTTACTCAACCCCACCTCACGGGGTCGCTCGGTACGATCGCGTTGGTGAGCATGATGGTGTACGTCGGCTGCTTCGCATTCAGCCTGGGTCCGATCGTGTGGCTGCTGATCTCGGAGATCTTTCCGCTGCCGGCGCGTGGCCTGGGCATGTCGATGTCGACGCTGGCGAACTGGGTCGGAAACTTTCTGGTGTCGCAGTTTTTCCTTACGATGACCAACAAGCTCGGGCGGCCGGCCACGTTCTGGATCTACGGCGTGCTGTGCATCGTGACCATTCTCTTCGTCCGGTCGATGGTGCCCGAAACCAAACGCGAACTGCTCGAACAAATCCGCGTTCGGCCGGCATAGGCGTCTGACCGTGAGCCGTGCGTTCGTCAAAGACGACGACGACCGTCCCGAGCGGCCGCCGTCGCGGCCGGTCAGCGATCGGTCGAACTACGTCACGCCGGCCGGCCTCGCGCTGCTGAAGGACGCGCTGACGCGAGCGCGCGCGTCGCACGACCGGCGCAACGTCGAGTACTACGAGGAACGCATCGCCACTGCCGAGGTGGTCGACGCGTCCGCCGACGAACCGGGCGTCGTCGCTTTCGGTTCGACCGTCGTCGTGCGTGAAGAAAGCGGCGCGACGATTCGGCTGCGCATCGTCGGAGAAGACGAAGCCGACCCGGCCGGCGGAGCGATTGCGTGGGTTTCGCCCTACGCGCAGGCACTGCTCGGGCGTCGATCCGGCGATCGGGTCGTCGTGCAGCGGCCGGCCGGACCCGCCACCGTCGTCATCGCCGACGTATGCGCGTCCTCTTAGTCGTTCGTCCAAGTGCGGACGAGCGCAGCGGCGGCGATCTGA
>DATCGB010000304.1:0-2273 GCA_036509155.1 Candidatus Tumulicola sp.
CGCGACCCACGCCGTGGCGCCCGTGATGCGCGACACGCAGAGAATGCCGGCCACTTTCCCCGCGTCGATCAGCACGTCGTTGGGCCAGTGGAGTGCGGTCGGGATGCCCTGCCGCAGGAGCGCCTGACGCAACGCCAGCGCGGCCCAAAAGGGTACCGCCCACAGATCGGTCGCAGCGACGGGGTGCGGCAAAATGGTGGTGACCAGGAGCGCCGTGCCCGGCTGCGCCAGCCACGTCCGTCCCTTACGGCCGCTGCCGCGCGTTTGGTGCTCGGCCACGATGCTGAGCCCGCGGTGGCGCTCGTCGCCGAGTAAGGCCGCCGCGTCGGCGTTCGTGCTGGCCGTCTCCTCGACGTAGGCGAGCCGCGAGAAGGCCGCATTGCCGAGCTCGGCGGCAACCTGCGCGTACGGGTCGCGATTCTGGCGGGGTGGGGCGGCTGGCTGCATGTGCGGGTGTGAGGCTTGGCCGTGCATCGCAGGCTTACCCCTGGGGAGAGCCGTATTCGGCGGTCCTATGGCTATCGAACGCACGTTAATTCTTTGTAAGCCCGACGCCGTCTCGCGCGGTTTGGTCGGCGAAATCACCGACCGCCTGGAGCGCCGCGGGTACATCCTCACCGCCATGAAGCTCATGCAGCTCGACGGCGATCGCGCGCGCGAGCACTATGCCGAGCACAAAGGCAAACCATTTTTCGACGACCTGGTGAAATTCATCACGAGCGGCCCGCTGGTCGCGATCGCGGTCGAAGGCGAAAGCGCCATCGACGGGTGCCGCCAGCTCATCGGGGCAACCAATCCGCTTGGGGCCGCGCCGGGATCGATTCGCGCGGATTTGGCGCAAACGATCGGCCGCAATCTCGTGCATGGCAGCGACAGCAAAGTCAGCGCGGAACGCGAACTGAAGATCTTCTTCGACGCCAACGAGTTCGTGTCGCGCCGGCACGACCTCGAGCGGTGGATTCACGATTGACCGCATCGCTCGAATCGCTGCGCGGTGGCGGCCGCCCGCTGATCGAGGGAATCCGCGCGCGCGAAGTGCTCGACTCGCGTGGTAATCCAACCGTTGCCGTTTCGGTCGCGACGAGTTTCGGCGTGGTCGAAGAAGCGATGGTCCCGTCGGGTGCGTCGACCGGTGCGAACGAAGCCGTCGAACTGCGCGACGGCGATACGGAGCGTTACGGCGGCAAGGGCGTGCTCCAAGCCGTGCGGGCGGTCAACGACGTGCTCGGACCGGCGCTCGAAGGACTCGACGCGACCGGACAGCGCGCGGTCGACGCGACGCTCGTCGACCTCGATGGCTCGCCCAACAAAGCCAAGCTCGGCGCGAACGCGATTCTGGGCACCTCGCTGGCCGTGGCCCGCGCGGCTGCGGCCAGCTTGTCGCTTCCGCTCTTCCGGTACCTCGGCGGGCCGTCCGCGGCCACGTTGCCGGTCCCGATGATGAACGTCATCAACGGCGGTAAACATGCGGCGGGCGCGCTGCAATTTCAAGAGTGCATGATCGTTCCGCTGGGTGCGACCAGCGAGGCCGAAGCGGTGCGTTGCGGCGCCGAAGTGTTTCACGCCATCGGACGGCTGCTGCACGACCGGCATCTGCCGACGCTCGTCGGCGACGAGGGCGGTTACGCACCGCCGCTCGAGACGCCGCAGCAGGCGCTCGATTTAATCGTCGCCGGGATCGATTTAGCCGGATACAAAGCCGGTACCGACGTCGCCATCGCCCTGGATCCGGCTTCGAGTGAGTTCTACCAGGACGGGAAGTATTACGCACTTTCGAAGGAGCGCGGTTCGAGCGTTGCGGAGATGATCGCGTTGTATCGCGACCTGTGCGACCGCTATCCGATCGTTTCGATCGAAGACGGACTGGCCGAGGACGACTGGGATGGCTGGCGCGCGCTTACCGAAGCGCTCGGCGACCGCGTGCAGCTCGTCGGTGACGACATCTTCGTGACCAACGTGAAGTTCCTCGAGCGCGGAATCGCCGAAGGCGTCGGCAACTCGATCCTCATAAAGGTCAATCAAATCGGGACGCTGACCGAAACGCTCGATGCGATCGACGTCGCGCACGAAGCGGGCTACACGACCGTCATTTCGCACCGTTCCGGCGAAACCGAAGACACGACCATCGCCGACATCGCGGTTGCGACCGGCGCGGGGCAAATCAAAACCGGCTCGCTCTCGCGCAGCGACCGGATCGCCAAGTACAATCGCTTGATGGCGATCGAGGACGAACTCGGTGCGGCGGCGCGCTATCCGGGAGCGCAGGCGTTTCG
>DATCGB010000305.1:0-6848 GCA_036509155.1 Candidatus Tumulicola sp.
GGCAGCGGAAAAACGCTGGTTGCGGCGGCGGCGGTGCTACTCGCGTCGCGCAACGGCGTGCAGTCTGCGCTGATGGCCCCGACCGAAATCCTGGCGTCGCAGCACGCCGCCAAACTCGCACCGCTGCTGTTGCCGTTACGAATCGCGGTCGAAGCAGTCTTCGGGAGTCAAGGTCAGCGCGCGCGCGGCGCCGCGACCGGCCGATTGGCCAGCGGAGAGGCGGCGCTGGCGGTCGGCACGCACGCCCTGCTGACCGAAAACGTCGGCTTCGAGCGGCTGGGATTGACGATCATCGACGAGCAGCATCGGTTCGGCGTCGAGCAGCGCGCCCGGCTGCGAGCCAAAGGCCCGTCCCCGCATACGCTCCACATGACGGCCACGCCGATACCGCGGACGCTCGCGCAGTCGGTGTACGCCGATCTCGACGTTTCGACCGTCGACGAGCTGCCGCCGGGCCGTACGCCGATCGTCACCTACGCAGTCCGCGCCAGCCGCCTGGGTCGCGTCTACGAGTTCGTTCGCAAGCACATCGCATTCGGTCATCAGGCCTACATCGTGGCTCCGGCCATCGATGAAGGTGAGTCCGACCTTACCAGCGCCGTCGCCGAAGCCGAGCGCTTGAAGACCGACGTCTTCGCCGACGTGCGGCTCGGGCTGCTCCACGGCCGGCTGCCGGCCCGCGAGAAGGACGACGTGATGGGCCGTTTCGTTCGCGGCGAACTCGACGTTCTGGTCGCGACCACGGTCGTTGAAGTCGGCGTCGACGTGGCCAACGCGAGCGTCATGGTGGTTCTGGACGCGCATCGTTACGGCTTGGCGCAGTTGCACCAGCTCCGGGGCCGGGTGGGGCGCGGGTCGGCCAGTTCGAGCGCCATCCTGATCTACCCGGACGACGCCGCCGAAACCGAGCGCCTCGAAATTCTCACGCGGTCGAACGACGGCTTCTACATTGCGGAAGAAGATCTCCGCCTGCGCGGGCCGGGGGAGTTTGCCGGCATGGCGCAGTCGGGCGGCGCGACCGAGCTTCGGCTGGCCGATTTGGTGGCCGACATCGACATCTATCGCGCCGCCAAGGCTGCGTCCGAAGAGATCGTCGGCGCAGACCCGCTGCTCGCGTCACCCGAGCACGCCGGGCTGCGCGCGTTTCTCGAGTGCCAGCCCAGCACGCGAAGCCTCTTACTGTCGTCCTAGGAGCGTTTGGTCCCCGGGGGGTTGGACGCTTTTGCAGAGAATAGCGCGGCATGCGAAAATTTCGAGGCATCGTCGCCGCACTCGCGGCGACCGCGGCTTTTTTATGGTCCTTCGGGACGGCGCTGGCCGCCCCCGACGTTACCCGGGCGACGCTGTCCAACGGCATGAAGGTGATCGTGGTGCGCGATCGCCTAGCCCCGGTCGTTACGACGATGCTCAACTACAAAGTCGGGTCGGACGAACAGTGGATCGACGGATTGGCTCACGCGACCGAACATATGATGTTTCGCGGAAGCCGCACGATGTCGTCGT
Source organism: Candidatus Tumulicola sp. (assembly GCA_036509155.1). GTDB lineage: Bacteria > Vulcanimicrobiota > Vulcanimicrobiia > Vulcanimicrobiales > Vulcanimicrobiaceae > Tumulicola. The sequence continues at coordinate 1,504 of DATCGB010000305.1, forward strand.
CGCAGCTCATGGAAACGGTCGGGATTACCGGTGGAAACTTCGATGCCGACACGCAGTCGAACGTGACCCAATACTACTTCACCGTCCCGTCGCAGTATCTCGACATCGCGCTGCGGGTCGAGCGCTCGCGTGCGACCGGCCTGCTGATGTCGCAGGGTCAGTGGGATCAGGAGCGCGGCGCCATCACCCAGGAGGTGACGCAGGACAACAGCAACGCCATTTATCGTCTGTTCGTGAAAATGGAAGGCCGGATTATCGGCGGCACGCCGTACGCTAAAAACGGCCTCGGAACGGTGAAGAGCTTTGCCAAGGACGTCAACGGCGAACAGCTCGCGAAATTTTATCGCATGTGGTACCATCCGAACAACGCCGTGTACGTGATCGTCGGCAACGTCGACGGCCCCGCAACGGTCGCCAAAGTCCGGGAACTCTTCGGCGACATTCCGGCCGGAAAACTGCCGGCGCGCGAGCCCGTTCGGCTCGAGCCGCTTAAGGCGGCGATCTATCACGAGACCTCGGATCAGCCGTTCACGGCGGTGCTGCTCGGCTATCGCATGCCGGGATACGACAGTCCGGACTATGCCGCCGGCCAGATTTTGGGCGACGTATTTTCGAATCAGCGCAGCGACTTCGGCAGCTTGCAATACACCGGCAAAGCACTGAGCACCGAACTCTTTGCGGAGACCTTTCCAAAAACGGCCATCGGCATCGCCTTTGCCGCCGTTCCCGTGACGACCAAACCCGAGACGATCGACCGGGAAATACGCGCGATCGTCGACGGATACCGAAAAAACGGCGTCCCGGCGGATCTCGTCGCGGCGGCCAAGCTGCGCGAGATCTCCGACCTGGAGTTTAGCGGGAATTCGATCGAAGGTTTGGCCGACGAGTGGAGCCAGGCGGTCGCGGTTCAGGGGCTGTCGTCGCCGGACGACATGATCGCGCGTTTCAACAACGTGACCGTCGCGGACGTCGATCGCGTTTTGCGAAAGTATCTCGACAACTCGACGGTCGTGGCGGCCTACGCGGTCCCAAAAAACAGCGGCCTCACCAACTCGAGCGGCGGCGGCATGCATAAGGAGAACAACGCGATTCCTCCCAGCAAGCACGAGCCGTTGCCATCGTGGGCGCAGCACGTGCTCGACCATCTGCAGGTGCCGCAGGAAACGCTGGCACCGGTCGACATGACGCTTTCGAACGGGGTTCGGCTCATCGTTGCGCCCGAGCGCATCACGCACACCGTCGTGGTGCACGGGCAAATTCTCAACAATCCAAACGTGCAAGAGCCGGCCGGTCAAGAGGGCGTCGACGACCTAGCCGCGGGGATGCTGCCGTACGGAACGACGACGTACGATCGGGTCGCGCTCCAGAGCGAGCTGGACAAGATCGCGGGAACGACGTCGGCCGGGACCGAGTTTAGCCTGCGCGTGCTGTCCGCGCATTTCGACCGCGGCGTCGCGCTGCTGGCCGACGAAGAGCTTCACCCCGCTTTCGACGCAAAAGAGTTCGACGTCGTGAAGAAACAGGACGTCGGCGCGCTGACGGGTGAGGTGACCTCGCCCGATCATCTGGCCGAGGTTGCGCTCAACAAAGCACTCTATCCGGCCGGCGATCCCGAGCAGCGCTTCGCGTCGCCCGGCGGCGTGGGCGCGTTGACCCTCGACGACGTCAAAGCGTGGTACGCGGCCGCGTATCGGCCCGACCTCACGACGATCGTCGTCATCGGCGATACGACGCCGGACGCGGCTAAAGCGATCTTCGAAAAGTACTTCGGGACTTGGACTGCCGCGGGCCCGAAGCCGAACGTCTATCCGCCGGCCGTACCCCCCAACGGCCCGGCTGCGGTCACCGTCCCGGCGACCGGGCGCGTTCAGTCGTCGGTACAGCTGGTCGAAACCGTGCCGCTGCTGCGAACGAACCCGGAATGGGCGCAGCTCCAGTTGGCCAACGCGGTATTGACCGGCGGCTTTTACTCATCGCTGCTCTATCACGATCTGCGCGAAGTCCATGGTTACGCCTACTACGTCGGAAGCCGGGTCGACGCGGGAAAAGTTCGCGGCACGTTCAGCGTCAGTTACGGCTCGGATCCGCAAAACGTCGTCCCGGCCGAGACGCAGGTCTTGGCCGTGCTCGAACAACTGCAGACCAAGCCGATCGAAGCCGAGCGTCTGCTGCGCTCGAAGGCGCTGCTCATGGGCGACGTGCCGATCCGTCAGGCCAGCTATGACGGCGTCGCCACGCAGCTCCTAAACTACGCGACCAAAGACCTGCCCTTGAACCAAAACACGATCGACGCGCGAGCGGAACTTTCCGCCACGGCGGAGAGCGTGCGGGCGGCGATCGCCACGATGATTCGTCCGAAGGATTTCGTGCGGATCGTCACCGGCCCGGGCCCGAAGTAAGCGCGCCGGCGTCGGGCGGAATCGGCGCGCGCATGAACCGAGACGAAACGATCGGCGTCGGCTTCGACGTCGATCACACGATCGCGATCGACAACAAGCTGGAGCGCGTCGCGTTTCTGCGGCTGCTCGAGTTCGTCGCAAAGGATGGCGGACGCCGAGTGGACGGCCTGGAAAACGAGATCCAGCGGATCGACGAGTTGCTCGAGCGACAGCGCGACGGGAGTTTCTCGATCGACGAAGCCGTTCGCCGGTTCGTCGCCGAGCGGGGCGTCTCGGGACGCGACGATTTCTACGTCGAAACGTTCCGAACGATGGCGTTGGAGATGGTCGATCAGTTCGTCATTCCACTGCCCGAAGCGCAACGTACCTTCAGCGCGCTGCGCGCCCGCGGCGTCCGCATCGCCGTGCTCAGCAACGGCTGGAATCCGCTGCAAGTTCGCAAGGCGCGGCGAGTCGGCTTCGATGCGGTCGTACTGGCGAGCGGCGATATCGGCGCGCGCAAGCCGAACCGGCGCGCGTTTGAGGCGTTGATCGCGGCCTTGGGTACGCCACCCGAGCGCACGTGGTACGTCGGCGACGATCCGCTGGCGGATATCGAGGGAGCGCGCCAAGCCGGGCTGAACGCCGTCTGGATGGACGCGGAGAACGCGACGTTTCCGCCCGAACTGCGGGCGCCGCTGCATACGATTCACGCGCTGGACGAGATTCTCGAGCTGGTTGCGGCAGGGACCCGCGGTTGACGCGCCGCGCCGCCGTCATCGCGTGGGCAATCCTGGCGCTTGCGTGCACGTCCTTCGGGCGGGTCTTTGCGGCTAGCGACTATCAAACCAAGCTGGTCGACCTGGATCGGCGATACGTGTTTTGGTCGTTTGAAACGAATCCGACCTACGCTACGGATTCGGGGGTGCGCGGCTACGACACGCGGTTGGCCGAGTTTTCGCCCGCGTCGCAGGCGGCGGCGATGGCCCGCTTGCGCGCTTTTCGCAACGAACTGACGGCGCTCGAGCCGCCGGCGGGAGCCACGGCCCACGAGCGGGTCGACTATCTGCTGATCCGTTCCGACCTGGAGGGCGACTGGTGGAACCGAACGACGCTGCGCCCGCTGCAGCGTAACCCGACCGTCTACGAAGGCGAATGCGCCAACGGGATCTTTTCGATCGTCAAACGGCGCTACGCCTCGGACGAAGTGCGCGCGCAGGACGCGATCGCCCGGCTACGGGCTTGTCCGCCCGTGCTTGCCGAGGGCCAGGCCAATCTCACCGACACGGTGCGCGAGTTCGCGCAAATCGCTTCCGAGGACGTTCGCGACGGCGACTCGCTGTACACCTCGACGTTGGACGGGATCGCCGGCGGTGCTACGCCCGAAACGCGCCGCGAACTGCACGCGGCGGCGAGCGCGGCCCTGCGCTCGCTGCACGGCTATCGAGCCTGGCTGGACGCGCACATGACGCAGTTTCACGCGGGCGGCTTTGCGGTCGGAAAGGCGCAGTACGAGTGGTATTTGCGCCGGGTCCTGATGCTGCCGTTCGACAGCGACGAGATCGCGGCCATCGGCCGAACCGAGCTGGCCCGCGACCGGGCGCTGGAAGCCTGGGAAGACAACCGCGACGCCCACGCCCCGGCTTCGCCGGCGCAGCCGGCGTTCGCGACGAAGGCGGCATTTCTGCGCTACTACGAAAGCGCGCTGACGCGGCTGAAGGGGTTCGTCACGTCCCACGGGATCGTCGACATTCCCGCGTACGTCGGTCCCTTTCATATCGTCGAGGTGCCCAAGGCGCTGGCGGCGACCTATCCCGGCGGCTTCATGAATCCGCCCGCCATGCTGTCGCGGGATCCGCAGGGGTTTTACTTCGTTCCGGATTTCGGTGCGGGCAATACGAGCTTTTTCGTCGCCCAGGCGCGGCAGTCGGTCCTGCCGATTCTGGGGCACGAAGGCATTCCGGGCCACTTTCTGCAGTTCAGCTACGCCTATCACAATCCCGACTTCATACGCCACGTGCACGACGACGGCGTGTTTGCCGAGGGCTGGGCGTTTTACGGCGAGGAGATGCTGATGCGCGCGGGCCTGTACGACCGCGAACCGGCAGCGCGCCGCCAAGTCATCCACTTAATGCGCCATCGGGCGACGCGGGTCGGGGTCGACGTCGCACTGGCGACCGGCGCGATGACGCTGCCCGAAGCGATCGCGTACTTCCAAAAAGATGCCGGAATCGACTATGCGACGGCGCGCGGCGAAGCCACCCGCTTCGCGATGGACCCGGGACAGGCGGTCGACTATCTGGTGGGCAAAACGCAGATCGAGACGCTGATCGGGCTGGTGCGCAATTCCGAGGGAACCAAATTCAGCTTAAGGCGTTTCCACGATCGCCTGCTTTCCTTTGGAACCGTGCCGTTTTCGACGATTCGCTACGAGTGGCTGGGCGATGACGCGTGGCTGCGGCAGGGGGTTCTCGACCCGCTCGCGCCGCAAGAGTTCCCATGAGCCCAAGGATCGCGAGCGGTTCGCTCGGCAGCCGCAAAATTCGCTCGCCCAAGGGCGCGCACGTACGCCCGACGCCGGGCCGCGTCAAGGAGTCGCTCTTCTCGATCCTCGGCGAGCGGCTGGACGGCGCGCGCGTCTTGGATTTGTTCTCGGGAACCGGCGCGATCGGGTTTGAATCGGCGTCGCGCGGCGCCGCGCGCGTGGTTGCGGTCGAGTCGCATCGCGAAACCGCTCGAGCCATCGAGGAGACGGCGCAAACGCTGGGCGTGGAGAAGGTGGTCAGCGTGTTCGCGGCGCCCGCCGAACGCGCGCTCTATCGCTTGGAAGGACCGTTCGATATCGTGTATCTGGATCCACCGTACGCGAACGAACTGCCGTTGCAAATCTTCCGGCTCTTGCGCGAGCGCGGTCTGCTGGCGGCCGGCGCGCTGGTCGTGTACGAACACGCGGCCCGAACGATACTT
>DATCGB010000306.1:0-6221 GCA_036509155.1 Candidatus Tumulicola sp.
ATTTCGTCGATGCCGGCCCGGCGGATGCCGGCCGCCGAGCCGAAGGCCGTCATCAGTCGCTTTTTGCGCACCGGTCCGACGCCTTCGAGTGCGTCGAGCGCCGATTGCACCATGCTTTTCGCGCGACGCTGACGATGATAGGTCACCGCGAAGCGATGCGCTTCGTCGCGAATCCGCTGCACGAGATGCAGGGCGGGCGAATTGCCCGGGAGCACGATCGGCTCGGCCTGCCCGGGAAGGTACAGCCACTCGTGTTCCTTGGCGAGCCCCGCGACCGGCAGGCCGGTCATGTCCAGCTCTTCCATCACCTCGACGACCGCGCTGAGTTGCCCCTTGCCGCCATCGATAATCAGTAAATCCGGCTTCTTATTGAACTTCTCTTTGCGCGCCAGCTCGCGCTCTAGCGGGCGATCCGTTTCGTCGGTGGCGCGCCGCAGGTAACGCAAGCGGCGCCGCAGCGTTTCCTGCATCATCGCGAAGTCGTTGGGGCCGCGATCGTATTGAATCTTGAATTTGCGGTACTCGCTTTTCTTGGCCCGCCCTTCGACGAACACGACCATCGAAGCGACCGGATTCGTGCCGGCGATGTTCGAGATGTCGTAACATTCGATCCGGTGCGGCAGTTCGGGCAGTTCGAGCGCGTCGGCAAGATCGGTAAGCGAGCGCGCCTGCGCGGTTTCCTGCACTTCCTGATTGGCCAGAAACGCCTTGAGATTCTGCTCGGCGTTCTCGCGCACCAGGCGCATGTATTCGGCCCGCACTCCGCGCTGCGGCTGCAGAATCCGTACCCGCTGACCCTTCACCGTCGAAAGCCAGCTCGCGATCGTCGTGCGTTCCTCGGGCAGCTCTGCGACCAGCACTTCCTTAGGAACGGCGGCAGCGTTGGAGCGGGTGGCGCGGGCGCGCGCTTTTACCGGTACGGGCGACTGGTTATCGCGGGCGACGCGAGCGGTGGAAACGACGGCGCCCTCGGGAGCGCCGGCCGTCCGGGCCGTGTAGAACTGTTTGAGGAACTCGCCCATCAACAACGCGTCGGACTGGTCGTGCACGCCGTCGAGAATGAAATGCTCTTGACCGATCAGCTTGCCGCCGCGCACGAGAAACGCCTGCATGCAGACTTGTCCGCGCGCCCGCGCGATCGCGATCAGGTCCATGTCGAGCCGCGACTTCCAGACGACTTTTTGCCCTTCGGTGACGCGCCGCACTTGGACGATCCGGTCGCGAATGCGCGCCGCCGTCTCAAAGTTGAAGTGCTCCGCCGATTCGGTCATGTCGTTTTGCAGCCGGGCGAGCAGTGACTCTTGCTTCCCTTCCAAAAAGAGCACGACTTCGTCGATCGTCGCGTCGTACTCGGGCTCGGACTGATAGCCGACGCACGGCGCCAGACAACGCTTGATGTGATACTGCAGGCACGGGCGGCGCCGCCGGCCGTCGATCGGCTCGCGGCACGTGCGCAGCGGAAAAACCAGGCGCACGAGATCGATCAGCTCGCGTAAGCCGTGGGCGTTGGTATACGGGCCGAAATACCGCGCTCCGTCGTCTTTGACCATCCGGGTGAACACGACGCGCGGGAAGTGCTCGTTGGTGACTTTCAAGTACGGATAGCGCTTGTCGTCGCGCAGCCGCACGTTAAACGGCGGCTGATGCCGCTTGATGAGGTTGGCTTCGAGAATCAGCGCTTCGACTTCGTTAGTGACCACGATCGTGCGCACGTCGGCGACCCGCTCCACCATCGCGACCGTGCGCGGGTGGTGGGCGGCGCTTTCCTGGAAATACGAGCGTACGCGGTTACGCAGCGAAATCGCTTTCCCGATGTACAGTATGCCGCCGTCGCGGCCGATCATGAGATAGACGCCGGGCGCGTCCGGAATCTGCGTCAGCGCGTTCCCGAGCGTCACCCCAGGCTCGAATCACCCTCGGCGGCCGGTCGCACCCCGCGTTTGCGCGAACGGGCGCGCACGATCAGCCCGATCGCGACGATCGCGACCACGGCCGCGACCGCGACGATCGTCCCGCTGCGGTGCAGGAGCGGCAGTATGGCATCCAAATGCCCGCCGAACGCGTGGCCGATCAGGATCAGGCCGCTGCAGAACACCAGCGATCCCAGAAACGTCCACAGGTAAAAGTGCGCCAGGTTCATCTCGGCGATGCCGGCCGGGAAGCCGGCGATGCCGCGGATGACCGGCAAGAACCGGCAAATGAAGATCGCGAACGTGCCGTAACGCTCGAAGAAACCGTGAATTCGGACCAGCTGCGAGTGATGGAACCCGACGTACTTGCCGAATCGCTCGAGCACCGGGACGCCGCCGAACCGCCCGACGGCATAGCCGATCGACTGGCCGGCCAGCTCGCCGGCGACGGCCACCGCGACGGTCAGCCACAGATAGTCGAGATGCCCGGTGGCGGTCAGTCCGCCCGCGACCGGCAAGACGATCTCGCTGCCGACCGGCGCCCCGATATTGCCCAGCAGCAACGCGACGAACAGCCCCACGTATCCGTACTGGTCGACCAAGGTGACGACGAGATGTTGGAATTGCTCCATGCGAGGTCGTTTACTCGGCCGCCGAGGCGGTGTTTCGCGGGGCGGCCCGGCGCAGGATCTCGGCCGCCAGGCTGCCGCCCTCGAGCCGCAGGGCTTCGAACAGGTCGATCGGGGCGATTTCCCGGTCGCCGGCGCGATCCTCGGCGAGCGCGACGATCTTGCGCACGCGGGGGGTCACCAAGATGCCCTCCCACAAGCGGTCTTCCCCGGTGCCGAAGGTGCGACGAACCTCGGCATGGACGTCGCGGACGTCGATGCCGCCGGCATTCAGGCCGTGCAGAATAGCCGGGTCCCGCTCTTCCAGCAAGGCTACCAGCAAATGTTCGGCGCCCACATAGTAGTGGCTATGGTTTCGGCACTCTTGTTCGGCGATGCGAAGCACGCGCCGCGAGGCCGGGTTAAACTTAGAAAACAAGCCTGCTCCCGGCTGTACCCGCGAAATAAGTCGGGGGAAAATTTCGGGGCGACTGGATTCGAACCAGCGACCTCTACGTCCCGAACGTAGCGCTCTACCAAGCTGAGCCACGCCCCGATAAAAGCTCCCGATTATTCGCAGAGCCGGCCCAGGCTCCTGCCGCCAGGGGAAAGGGTCGCAATCTGGGAAAGGCCTTGTCGTTCATGCGATACCTCATCGTTGGGTGCGGACGCGTCGGTTCCGCGCTAGCGAAATACCTCGACGCCGACGGACACGAAGTCATCGTCGTCGACGAAAATGCCGCCGCCTTCAAGCGTCTGGGCAAGTTCAAGGGCCACGTCGTGGTCGGCACCGGCATCGACTACGACGTGCTCAAACGAGCCGGCGCCGCTACGGCCGACGGATTCATCGCCGTCACTAACGGCGACAACCGCAACATCATGGCCGCGCTGATCGCGCAGCGCATGTTCAAAATCAAACGGATCGTCGCGCGCATTTACGACCCGCCCCGCGGACAGATGTACCGCGAACTTGGCGTACAAACCGTCTGTCCCACGACCGTCGGGGCCAAGCTGATCCGGGACGTGCTGATGGAAGCGCCCTGGGACTCGCTGCAGTCCTTCGATTTCGGCAAGGTGACGTCGATTTCGGCGCTCGTGACGAAATCCGACGCCGGCAAGGCGATAGAGGATATCGAAGATTCCGGCCGCATCCGGATCGCCGCCGTGCGGCGAGCGTCGGGCGGCGTGGTGGTGGCCTCCGATGAGATGGTGCTCGAAGAAGGTGACGAGATCAACGCCGTGGTCGCGCCCGAAGCGATTAGCGAATTCGCCCAGCGATTTAATAGCGCCGCTCCGACGCAGCGAAAGACGGCCTAGCGCTTCGTGTTTATTCTGATCGTCGGCGGCGGCAAGGTCGGCTCGTACCTCACGCGCGCGCTGGTCAATCAAGAGCACGAAGTCGTCGTCGTCGAAAAGGATCCACGCAAGGCGAAAACTTTGGAACGCCTCATCGACCGGCAAGTGACCGTCGTCGGTGACGGCTGCGATCCAGCCGTGCTTGAGGCCGCCGGCGTGGCCCGCGCCGACGTCGTGGTCGCCGACACCGGCGACGACGAAGACAACCTGGTCGTCGTGCTGCTCTCAAAAAAGAAATCGAAGGCACGGTGCATCGCGCGGGTCAACAATCCGGCCAACAAGCTTATTTTCGAGTCGCTCGATCCCGAGGATCCGGTGACGGTCATCTCCTCGACCGAGCTGATCCTCGACGTGCTCAATGAGCACGTCAACGCCTCGAAATACCGGTCGATGTTGGAGACGATGCATCTGTTCGGCAAAGGCAACATGCAGCTCGTCAAGGTCGCCATCCCCGAACTGTCGCCGGTTTCCGGCAAGAGTCTGGCCGAACTCGACCTTCCGCACAATTCGGTCGTCGTGGCGATCGACCGCGTCGACCGCGACCTCGAGATTCCGACCGGCGATACCCGTCTGCAGGCGGGCGATTCGATGATCGTCATCGTTAAGAACGGTGCGGCCGAACGCATCCGCACCCTCCTAACCAACCCCTAAAATTTTGTCACGTTAAATATACCCTTTACGTAGTGCGAGCACGGCGGCTTGGGTGCGATCCGATGCCGACAGTTTCGCAAGAATGTCGCGCACGTGGCCCTTCACCGTTCCCAGGCCGATAAAGAGCTGCTCGCCGATTTCCGTATTGGCGCGACCGTCGGCGATTAGGCGTAACACGTCGGTTTCGCGGGCCGTCAGCGGCGACGGACGCTCCCCGTCGCTGGCCTTCGCCGAAAAACGCGATAGTACGACGTGCGCGATCGCCGGATCGAAAAACGCCCCGCCTTCGGCGGCGATCCGCACGGCGTCGACGATTCGCTGCGACTCCGAACTCTTCAGGCAGTATGCGTCGGCGCCAGCCGCCAGCGCGGCGAGCACTTCGTCCTCCAAATCGATCATCGTCACGATCACCACCCGCACCGACGGGCGCTCGGCCCGCACGCGCTGCGTGAGCGCGATTCCGTCCAGCCCCGGGAGGCCGATGTCGATAACGGCCACGTCGGGGCGTTCGCGCAGAATCGTCTCCAGCCCGGTCGGGCCGTCGGGCGCCTCGCCGACCACGTCGCACGACGATTCGAGCGCGGTGCGCAACCCGGCACGCGTCAACGCGTGATCTTCAACGATCACGACCCGCGGGCGTGCGGGGTTCACGCCGCCGCTCCCGGCAGCGTTATCGTGAACGTGCTGCCGCGCGGCGAGCGCGGTACGTATTCAACGCTTCCGCCGTGTTTTTCGACGATGCGACGCACGATGTACAAGCCCAAACCCGTGCCGCCTCCCGGCCGGGTACCGCCGAAACGCGCAAAGAGCGTCGGCACGCGTTCGGCCGGCACGCCATAGCCATCGTCCTCGACGGCCACCCGCACCTCTGCTGCGCGCCGCGCGGCGCGCAGCACGATCGTCCCGTTTTGCGGCGTCGCCGCGATCGCATTGGCGAGCAGGTTGAGCACCGCGCGCCGGAGTTCGTCCGGATCGCCCGACACGTCCAGACCGGCTTCGATCTCGCCGCGGAGCGCCGCGCCGTTGGCTTCGGCCACCGGCCGCATTTCGGCAACGGCCCGCTCCAGCAGCCGATCGGCGGCGACCGGCTCGCGCAGGTTCGATTCTTCACCGGCTTCGTAGCGCGCGACCAGCAGCAGCGTCTCCACGATGCGGCGCTCTTCTTCGTTGGCCGCCGCGGTCGAACGGAGAATCGCCGCGTAACGCTCCGGAAGGTCGCCGTAGGCACCGGCCAACGCCTGTTTCATCGTGACGTCGGCCGCGGCCAGCGGCGTACGCAAATCGTGCGCGAGCGCATATACGATGTCGCGAATCACGTCGCTGCGCTGCGTGAGTTCGTCTTTCTGACGGGCGATTTCATCGTTGCGCTCGCCTAACTGCGTGAACAAACGCGACTGTTCCAACGCGATACCCGCCTGTTCGGCAAACGCTTGCATGGCGGGCACTGCGTCGACGGAAAACTCGATCCCTTCGCCAGTGAGCTGCACCAGCACGTAATCGGCCGCCGCCGCGCTGGTCCGAATCGACGTAACCAGGATCTCGCGCGCGTCGAGCGCGGCGAGCGTCAGTCGCCCGAGCGCATCGTCGCGGGTTACCCGCACGACGCCGGGGTGTTCGCGCGCCCGCGCCGCCAGCGAGGCCAGCTCCGCCGGCGGCGCTCGGCGCTGCAGCGACGGGTCCGTTTCGCCGCGCTTCT
>DATCGB010000307.1:0-3271 GCA_036509155.1 Candidatus Tumulicola sp.
CCAGCCCGGCGACGTGATCCTCCAGATCGACGGGAAGACCTTCGACAGCCGCCAAGCGCTCGCGGGCTACGTCGGCGCTAAGAAGCCGGGCGACACGATTCGGGTCAACGTCTGGTCGCAAGGCGTAAAGAAACTGGTCGCAATAAAACTCGGCGAAACCCCGGCCGGCAAGCCGATGGCGAGCCAAGGGCAGCCGCAGGAGCAGCCCCAACAACCTTAGCCGCCTTTTTGCAATCCAACCCGGTTAGCCGGCCCGCCTGGGGCCGGCTCTTTTTTGGTTGCCGCTCGCCTCCAGAACGCCTCGCAACTCGATCGCCGGCGGCCGTGTCGTATGTGGAAGAAACATCTAGTCCGTTCGTCATGTATGATGATGCGGTAACAATCAGGTCCGTGGCGTCCGTAAGCGGCAAGGCGCCCGGACGGCCATCGGTCGGCCACTTCGTATGGAAGCTCGCATACCACAACCTCGGTGCGATCGCTCCATCAATCGGCTCGACCCCGGCCGTTCGGTTAGCTGGTCCAGGCGCTCCGGATTACTTTCACATCGAGGTATGAAAATTTATGGCTAAAGTGGTCGGTATCGACCTCGGCACGACCAACTCGGTCGTCGCCGTGATGGAGGGCCCGCAGCCCGTCGTCATTCCCAATGCAGAAGGTTCGCGTACGACGCCGTCGGTGGTCGCCTTTACCAAGACCGGCGAACGCCTCGTCGGGCAACTGGCGAAGCGTCAAGCGATTACCAATCCCGATCGAACGATCAGTTCGATCAAGCGTCACATGGGCGAAGGCGATTATCGCGTGAAGATCGACGGCAAGGATTACACGCCGCAAGAGATCTCCGCGATGATCCTGCAGAAACTCGTCAACGACGCAAGCAACTATTTAGGCGAGCGCGTGACCAAGGCGGTCATTACCGTGCCGGCCTATTTCAACGACGCGCAGCGCCAGGCCACCAAGGACGCGGGGAAGATCGCCGGTCTCGACGTGCTGCGCATCATCAACGAACCGACCGCGGCCGCGCTGGCGTACGGTCTCGAGAAAAAGGGCAACGAAACGATCCTCGTATGGGATCTCGGCGGCGGTACGTTCGACGTATCGATCCTCGAAGTCGGCGACGGCGTTTTCGAAGTCAAATCGACCAACGGCGATACGCGCTTGGGCGGCGACGACTACGATACTCGCGTCGTCGACTGGCTGATCGACCAGTTCCGTCGCGATCAGGGCATCGACCTGAGCAAAGACAAGCAGGCCATGCAGCGCCTCACCGAGGCGGCCGAGAAGGCTAAGATCGAACTGTCGGCGGTCGTGCAGACCAACATCAACCTGCCGTTCATCACGGCCGATCAGGAAGGCCCCAAACACCTCGACTACACGCTGACGCGCGCGAAGTTCGAAGAGTTGACCTCCGACCTGACCGATCGCTGCGTCGGCCCCTTCAAGAGCGCGATCGCGGATGCGAAACTCGACGTCTCGAAGATCGACGAAATCATCATGGTCGGCGGCGCGACGCGCATGCCGGTCATTCAGGAACTCGTTCGCAAGCTCACGGGCAAAGAGCCGAACCTCACGGTAAACCCGGACGAAGTCGTGGCCGTCGGTGCGGCGATTCAAGCCGGCGTTCTTTCCGGTGAAGTCCACGACGTCGTGCTCCTCGACGTGACCCCGCTCTCGCTCGGACTCGAAACGCTCGGCGGCGTATTGACCAAGCTGATCGACCGCAACACGACGATCCCGACCAAGAAGTCCCAGATATTTACCACCGCCGAAGACGGTCAAACGTCGGTCGACATCCACGTTCTCCAAGGCGAACGCCCCATGTCCCAAGACAACAAAACGCTGGGGCGCTTTCGTTTGGAAGGCATTCCGGCGGCTCCGCGCGGCATTCCACAGATCGAAGTTGCGTTCAATATCGACGCCAACGGCATCGTAAACGTGAATGCAAAAGATCTCGGAACCGGCAAAGAGCAGGCAATTACGATCAGCGCTTCGACCAACCTGAGCAAAGAAGAGGTCGAGCGAATGGTCAAAGACGCCGAACTGCAGGGCGCCGCGGACAAGGCGAAGATGGAGGAGGCGGAAGTACGCAACAACGCGTCGAGTCTCGTCTACTCGACCGAAAAATCGCTCAAAGAGGTGGGCGAAAAACTCGATCCCCAAGCGCGCGGCGAAGTCGAGGCAGCGCTGTCGGAACTCAAACGCGTCAGCGAAAACGGGACGGTCGCGGAAGTAAAGCCGGCGATCGAGACGTTGCAGCAGGCCAGCTATAAGATGGCCGAACTGCTGTACAAAGCCGCGGCGCCCGAAGGCCAAGCCGGAGAGCCGCACGTCGAGGATTCGGCCGCCGGCCCGAACGGTGCGTCGGCCGGAACGGCTCCGCCCGACGACGTCATCGACGCCGAGTTCAAAGAGTCGAAGTAGCGTCTCCTCGGCACTTCCGCGCGCCGCGCGCGCTTCCGCCCCGGCAAACGAACGCCGGCGGGGGGAGCGCGCGGCGGCGTTGCGACTTTTTACAGATCTGAGTAGGAACTGATGTTTGACGATGAATCGGTGCTGAAGACCGAAGCCGGCGAAGCCGTCATCGACGACGGGCCGGGCGAATCCGGTCCGCTCGAGGAACGGCTGATCGCAGCCCAGGCTCGGGCCGACGAAAACTACAATAAATTCTTGCTCGCGATGGCCGACTTTGAAAACTACAAGAAGCGCGTCGTTCGCGACCGCGAGGCTTTCGCGACCGCGTCTCGCCGCGACCTGATCGCCAACTTTTTACCGGTGATCGACAATCTCGAGCGTGCGCTGCAGTACGATTCCAGCGGCGAAAGCTTGCGCGATGGCATCGAACGGACCCTTCGCGGCTTCGAAGCCGCCCTGGCGCGCCAAGGCGTGAAGGCGATCGACGTCAAGGACAAGCCGTTCGACCCGCGGCTGGCCGAAGCGATCGGAACCGCGCAGCGCGACGGAGCGGCCGACGATACCGTCATCGAGGTTGCCGAAAAAGGGTACAGCATCGGTGACGAGTTGCTGCGGCCCGCCAAGGTCATCGTCGCTAAAGCCGGATGAATTTTAAAGACTACTACGCGGTTCTCGGCGTCGCGAAGAACGCGCCCCAAAAAGACGTTAAGTCCGCTTATCGCAAGCTCGCACGTAAGTGGCATCCCGACGCGAACCCCGAAAACACCAAACAAGCCGAAGAAAAGTTCAAGGAAATTTCCGAGGCTTACGAGGTGCTCGGCGACGCCGAGAAACGCAAGAAATACGATCTGCTCGGGCCGGA
>DATCGB010000308.1:0-2025 GCA_036509155.1 Candidatus Tumulicola sp.
CGCTCGGTGTGCTCGCGCAGGCAAACCTCAAGACCCTCGCGCAGCCGGGCCGCAGCCGCGTCTTTCTCGCACGGCTTCCCGAAGGGTCGCGCAAGCGTGCGTTCGCCCAGCTTACCGCACTAACGGTTCGTCCGTCGGCCGCATTCTGGATCGACGGATTTCATCAGGCGGTCGACGGCGAAGCGGGCGACGAAGGGCGTCTGCTCGTGATGCTCGAGGGCAGCGATGCGCTGTTGCAGCGCGCCACCCGCGATCTGCGTTCCGCCCTCGGCCGCGCCGGCGTTCCGGAAACGCGGGTCGTCGATGCCGGAGCGCGCGAGTCGTTCGAACGCACCGTGGACGCGTACGTCGCGACGTTGGGCGAGCGCTCGATAACGTATCGGCTCTATCCTTTTCCCGACGATTCCGAAAACGTCGCAGGGTCGTTGCGCGACCTCGCAGTGCGTTTCGGCCTGCGCTGCGAAACCATCGTCGACGTTATAAACGGCGACGTCGTCATTCGGGTCAGCGACCTGGACGCGCGTGCACTGGGCGCCAAAATCGAACCCTTCGACGACGCGCTGCACGACGTCGCGCCGCGCGCCATCGTGATCGCCGGCGACCATCCGCATCGCGCCTACCTGCGTGTCTGGGGCGACGCACCCCCCGCGATCGAAAAGATGCGTGCGTTGAAACTCCGCTTCGATCCCAAGCGCACGCTCAATCCGGGCCGGTTCGTCGGCGGAATATAGCGGCCGCCGCTTTTCATGCACGACGAAATTGCCTGGGCCGTGCGCCACGTGCTCGGCAGCCCCGCACGCTTGCGCTACCTGGCCGGCGACGGTTTCTCGATGCCTTTGCCGCTGTTACGATTCTTGCGATCGATCGTGCCGCTCGCGTCCGACCAGCTCGACAGCATCCGCGCGTCGGCCCGTTCGATTCCCGACGAACGCTTACGCGCGCAAGCGCTCGCGAGCATCGACGGGAAGGCCTATCACGTCGCGGGCGGCTGCATTCTGGCCACGTTTCTGCCGCGCGAAGCCGCGCGCGCCTACGTCGAGATCGTCGCCCCGCTCGAATCGATCTACGACTACCTGGATAATCTCTGCGACCGCCATCCGGACGTTCCGATCGAGGCCTACCCGGTGCTGCATCAGGCGATCGCCGACGCGCTCGACCCGCAGGCCGCGCCGCGCGACTACTACGCGCTCGGGCCTACCGGCGACGACGGCGGGTATCTGCGAGCTTTGGTGACGCGCACCCAGCGCTCGCTCTCGCGGGTGGACGGCTACGAAGCGCTGTTGCCGGCGTTTTCGGAGGCGGCCGGACTGTACGCCGAAATGCAGACGTACAAACACTACCCGGCCGACCGGCGCGAGCGGATTTGCATTCGCTGGTTCGAGCAACGGCGAGACGCGCGTCTCGAAGGACTGGAGTGGTACGAGTTTGCGTGCGCCGCCGGATCGCAGTTTCAAGTCTACGCTCCGCTGTTCGAGTGTTTCGCCGGGCGAACGGGCGCGATCGGCGCGACCTACGATGCCTATTTTCCGTGGGTCGCCGCGCTCCACGTCTTGCTCGATTCCTACATCGATCAAGCCGAAGACGGCGAACACGGCGAACTGAATTTTGCATCGCTCTACGCGACACCGCAACGAATGCTCGAGCGCGTCGCGTACCTGGCCGGAACCGCCCGCACCCGCTTTGCCTCGCTGCCCGACCCGGCCCATCATCGCTTCGTCCTGCGCGTCATGGCGCTCTTCTATTTGACGCACCCCAAGGTCTACGAGCAGGGGCTCGACCGCCAAGCCGCCGCGCTGCTGCACGTCATATAGGAGCCCGCGCCGGGGGCGACGGCAGGCTACCGGCGAAGAAGGGCGGCTCCCGCGAAAGGAACGTCCATCGTGCAACCTTACACCGAGCGTCGCGCGCGCGCCCTAGCCGCTTTCGGCGGCGACGTCGCCGTAATTCCTTCGGCTCGAACGCTCGTCCGCAGCGGCGACGTGACCTACCCGTTTCGGCAAAATTCCGACTTCTTCTATCTTACCG
>DATCGB010000309.1:0-11797 GCA_036509155.1 Candidatus Tumulicola sp.
AAGTGCACGACGGTGCGGCGACGATGGACTGGATGGTCCAGGAACAGGAACGCGGCATCACGATCACGTCCGCCGCAACCGCGACGACGTGGCGCGATACGCGCATCAACATTATCGATACGCCGGGCCACGTCGACTTCACGGTCGAAGTCGAACGCTCGCTTCGCGTGCTCGACGGCCTCGTAGCGCTCTTCGATTCTGTAGCCGCCGTGCAGCCACAGTCGGAGACCGTATGGCGCCAAGCCAACAAGTACAAAGTGCCGCGCATCATCTTCGTCAACAAGATGGACCGCATGGGTGCGGACTTCTTTAACGTCGTCGAGAAGATTCGCGAGCGCCTCGGCGGCCGCGCGGTGCCGATTCAGGTGCCCATCGGCGCCGAAGACAACTTCAAAGGCGTCGTCGACCTCTTTACGATGAAGAAGGTCGTCTACACCGACGATGCCGGCTCGACGATGGCTTCGGAAGAAGTCGAAGGCGAGCTGCGCGAGCTGGCGATGAAGTGGCGCCAAGCGCTCATCGAAGCGATCGCCGAACAAGACGACGAGCTGCTGGAGATGTTTTTCGACGGCAAAGAGCTTCCGATGGACCGGATGAAAGCGGCCCTGCGCCGCGCCACCATCGAAGGTACGGTCCTGCCCATGCTGTGCGGCTCGGCGTTTAAAAATAAGGGCATCCAGCCCCTGCTCGACGCGGTCGTCGACTACATGCCCTCGCCGATCGACGCCAAGCGGATCGTCGGCAAGGATCCCAAGACCGGCGACGAGATGGTCCGTCAGCCCGACGACGCCGAACCGTTCTGCGCGCTCGCCTTCAAAATCGCGACCGATCCGTACGGAAATCTCACGTATTTCCGGGTGTATTCCGGCATCTTGAACAAGGGCAGCTACGTCTATAACTCGCGCACCGGACGCAAGGAGCGGATCGGCCGCATCCTGCGCATGCATGCCAACCATCGCGAAGACATCGATTCGATCGGCGCGGGCGACATCGCGGCCGCCGTCGGACTTTCCGATACGCGAACCGGCGATACGCTGTGCGACGAAAAGGCGCCGATCACGCTCGAGTCGATCACCTTCCCGGAGCCGGTCATCTATCAGGCGATCGAGCCGAAGACCAAGGGCGACCAGGACAAGCTCGGCACGGCGCTGACGCGACTCGCGCAAGAAGACCCGACCTTCCGGATGCGAACCGACGAAGAGACCCAGCAGACGATCATCGCCGGTATGGGCGAGCTGCACCTCGAGATCATCCTCGACCGCCTGCGCCGCGAGTTCAAGGTCGAAGCCAACGTCGGCAAGCCGCAAGTCGCGTACAAAGAAGCCATCACCAAGACGGTTGAAAAACAGGGCAAGTTCGTTCGCCAGTCGGGCGGCAAGGGCCAATACGGCGACATTTGGATCAAGGTCGAGCCGCAGGAACCGGGTACCGGTTTCGTCTTCGAGTGGAAAATCGTCGGCGGGCGGGTTCCGAAGGAATACGCCAAGGCGGTCCAAGAGGGCATTAGAGAGTCGTCGCAAAGCGGCGTCCTGGCCGGCTATCCGGTGCTCGACTTCAAAGTCACCGCTTTTGACGGCTCGTATCACGACGTCGACTCGTCCGAAATGGCGTTCAAAATCGCGGCGTCGATGGGCTGGAAAGAGGCCAACCGCACGGCCGGCCCGATCTTGCTCGAACCGATCATGAAAGTCGAAGTCACCACGCCCAAGGACTACATGGGCGGGATCACCGGCGACCTTAACCGGCGCCGCGGCATGATTCAGGGCACCGAGGAAGCTCCCGGCGGAGCTCAGGTCATCGCGGCGAACGTGCCGCTGTCCGAAATGTTTGGGTACGCCACCGACATGCGCTCCGCAACCCAGGGCCGCGCCACCTACACGATGGAGTTCGCGCATTACGAAAAGGCGCCCAAGTCGGTCGAAGAAGAGATCGTCGCCAAGGCGTCCGGCAAGAAACCCGCCCACGCGTAGGAGCTTGTCTGACAAGCTCCTGGGGGATAGCCGGCCGGTAAGCGCCGTTGACAGCGGCGTGCCGGCTTGGTATATTCCCAAGGTCATGGCGCCCTCTTCGCGGGGGCGTTTGCAACGTAAACGGCGAAACGCGATTCCGAACGCCAGGGTCCGAGGACCGGGCCTGAGGGCTCGCGTACGCCTGTCTCTCTGTCAAACTCGCATCCAGCGTAAGGAAGAAAATGGCCAAGGCAAAGTTCGAGCGCAACAAGCCGCACGTCAACATCGGCACGACGGGTCACGTCGACCACGGTAAAACGACGCTGACGGCGGCGATCACGCACTGCCTCTCGACGGAAGGTCTCGCGAGCGCGCGCGGCGTCGACGAGATCGACAACGCGCCCGAAGAAAGAGAGCGCGGCATTACGATCGCGATCTCGCATCAAGAGTACGAGACCACGAAGCGCCACTACGCCCACGTCGACTGCCCCGGCCACGCCGACTACATCAAAAATATGATCACGGGCGCGGCTCAGATGGACGGCGCGATCCTGGTCGTGGCGGCGACCGACGGCCCGATGCCGCAAACGCGCGAGCACATCCTGCTCATGCGTCAAGTCGGCGTGCCTCGCATCGTCGTTTTCCTCAACAAGGTCGACTTGGTCGATGACGAGGAGCTGCTCGAGCTGGTCGAGATGGAAATCCGCGAGCTGCTCAGCAAATACGAGTTCGACGGCGACAACACGCCGATCGTCCGCGGCTCGGCGCTTAAGGCACTCAACTCCGACGGCAAGCGCGGTTCCCCGGACACCGATCCAATCTTTAAGCTGATGGACACGGTCGACGACTTTATTCCGGAACCGGTCCGCGAAATCGACAAACCGTTCCTGATGCCGGTCGAAGACGTCTTCACGATCACCGGCCGCGGCACGGTCGGCACCGGCCGCGTCGAGCGCGGTCAGGTCAAAGTTGGTGAAGAAGTCGAGATCGTCGGCCTGAAGGAAGAGACGAAGAAGACCGTCGTGACGGGCATCGAGATGTTCCGCAAGCTGCTCGATTCGGGCATTGCCGGCGACAACATCGGCGTGCTCCTGCGCGGCGTCGATCGCAATGAGATCGAACGCGGCCAGGTGCTCGCCAAGCCTGGCTCGGTCAAGCCGCACAAGAAGTTCAAGGCCGAGGTCTACGTCCTCTCCAAGGACGAGGGCGGGCGCCACACGCCGTTCTTCGGAAACTACCGTCCGCAGTTCTACTTCCGTACCACCGACGTGACCGGAACGATCAAACTGCCGGAAGGCGTCGAAATGGTGATGCCCGGCGACAACGTTCAAATGGACGTCGAGCTGATCACGCCGATCGCCTGCGAAGAGGGCCTGCGCTTCGCGATCCGCGAAGGCGGCCGCACCGTCGGCGCCGGCGTAGTAACCAGCGTACTCCCGGACTAGCCGAAACTCGGGCGGTTTGCGCGGAGCGCCGCCGGCGCTTCCGCAACCTAGCCGTCCACGCACCTTGACAATTGAACTCCTAACCGCCCAAGAAAACCGGAAAGATGTCAAAACAGAAGATTCGCATTCGTCTGAAGGCCTACGACCATCGCGTGCTCGACCAGTCCGCCGAGCGGATCGTCGAAACCGCCAAGCGCACCGGGGCGTTCGTCAGCGGCCCCGTTCCCCTGCCGACCGAGATCAACCGGTTTTGCGTGCAACGCTCGACCAACAACGATAAGAAGTCGCGGGAACATTTTGAAATGCGCACCCACAAGCGGCTGATCGACATCCTCCAGGCCTCCCCCAAGACGATGGACGCGCTGATGCACCTCGATCTGCCCGCCGGCGTCGACATCGAACTCAAAGCGTAGGAGCCCGACAGCCCTAGCGGTGTCGGCCCCGGCGAGCCCGAAGATGGGTAGCGAAATGCAAAGGCCATTCGCTAAGGAGGGTTCTTGTGGAGGTTAAATCCGGCTATATCGGCACCATGATCGCGCTGGCAACGATCGCCTTCGGCCTGCTCGCGGCGGGCGCGTGGAACAAATTCATCAGCGATCTGATCGCGATATTCTTAAAGCCCGGCAGCGGCGTCATCGCCGAACTGATCTATGCCGTAATCGTGACGATCATCGCGATCGTCGTCGTTCAGGCACTCTCGAAGCTTCAAAGGGACGATACCGCGCCGAAGGCTTAACCGCCGGTGGGGTCGGACTTCTTCGGCGGCTTGCCGGAGCGGAGCTTGAATGCCAGCTCGGGACGGTGCTGCAGCGGGGGGTAGACGTGCGCGCGCACTTCGAAGCCCTTCTTTTCCAGCCCGAGACGGTAGGCTGCCTGTTGGATTCCATGAAGGATCTTGGCATTGAGCTGGCCGTCGGCCACGCCCAGATCCATCAGGCTGTGCACGTGCTTTTTGCACAGCAGCGTGGCCCGGATTTCGGATGCGTCGCGGTCCGATTCGTCGGGCTCGTCGACCGGGTCGTGGAACACCACGACGTGTGAATCTTGATAGATGATCTCGTTGTCCCCGACGACTTTGTCCCACGGCTTTTCGTCTTTCGGCCACGCCGGCGGCCCGCCCAAGATATCGCTGGGCGTCACGACCGTTTTGGTGATTCGAGCTTCGGCCACGGCGGGGAACTCCTCGTTGGGTGCGCGGTTCTACACCGTTTCACCGGTGCCGAAAATTTCCTGGAAGGACGCGGTCCGAACGGACGCAAACTTGGCGTGCAAAGTCCCGGCCATTGGAGAGGCAAGATGACGGAGTGGGTTTCGGAGCTTATCACCAGCCCCGAGCAGCGCGTGTGGGAGAAGCCGGATCCGGATCACACGTTTCGGGGGCGCCTCGACGGGACGCGCGCGCGGGCCGACGAGGTCGTCTACGAAGACGACGACGTCTTTGCGTTTCTGCACAACGTCGACCGAAGCAAACCCGAGTGGTGGGAAATCCACGTCGTGATTATTCCGAAGAAGTGGATTCCGACGCTGCTCGACTTGGGCTTGGGCGACGATCGCATTTGGAACCGGCTGATCGGCGGCATTCAAAAGGTCGCGCTCAAGATGGGCCTGTACGAAAAAGGCTTCATGATTCGTATGGGCGTGCTGCCGCCCTACCAGCACACCGAGCACGTGCACATCCACATTCTTTCGGGCAAGCATAGCTCGCCGGTTATCGACGGCCCGCTCCCGGATGTCGGCTGACGCGGCGGGGTCGCCGCCGCCCACGACTCGCCCCCCGCTTCTGAGTATCGCGCTGGCATTCGCGGCGATCTCGTCGACCTCGTTTGGCGGAGGCCAGAAGGCGAGCATTCGCCAGCAGGTCATCGCGCGCGGCTGGATGGACGCCGAAGTCTTCATGGACGGCCTGGAGCTGTCGCAGGTCCTGCCGGGTCCGAACATTCTCAACCTCGCGATTTACTGCGGGCAGAAGGTCCGCGGGGTGCCCGGAGCCGTGGCCGCATTTCTGGGCGCGAGCATCCCGCCGTTTGCGATCATTCTAATCGCCGGCGCGCTGTATTTTAAGTTCGCCTCCAACCCCTACGTGCACGGCGGCCTGCGCGGCTGCGCCGTCGGCGCCCTCGGCCTCACGTTGGGCAACGCGCTCGACCTCAGTTGGGACGAGCGCTCGGATTGGGTCCGCATCCTGCTGCTGGTCGTCACCGGCGTCGTCGTATCGGTGTTCAGAATGCCGCTGCTGCTGGTGCTGGTCGTGTTCGGCGGCATCGGCATCGTTCACGAGTACCGCCGCTCGCGGTTGGCAAACAAGGCCGGTTCGTGAACTCGACGCTCGGTACCGCGCTCCACCTGCTGTGGACGTTCGCACAGTTGTCGGTTCTCGGTTTCGGCGGAGGCAAGGGCATCATTCCGCAGATGCACCGCGACGTGGTGAACAACTATCACTGGGTCACGTCCGACCAGTTCACCCAGTTCTACACGATTGGTAAGCTCGTGCCCGGCCCGACGACGATTTTTGCCACCCTGATTGGATACGCGGCGATGCCCGGGCGCCCGCTTCTCGGGGCGACCCTTGCGACGATTGGCATGTTCGTCCCGTCGAGCGCGATCATGGTGGTGGTCGACGTCGTCTGGGAGCGGTTCTACGCGTCGCCCTGGCGCGCCATCATCGCGCACGGCGTCGCGCCGGCCATCGTCGGCCTGGTCTGGTCCAGCGTGTGGACCATCAGCCGCGGCACGCCGGCCGGAATCGTACCCTACGCGATTACCGGCATCGTCGCGGTTCTGATGCTGCGCACCAAACTGAGCGCGCCGCTTTTGATCTTGCTGTCGGGCGTTGTGGGGATATTCGCCCTGCGTTAGCGAACGACGGCCCATGCCAATCGAACTCCACGAAACTCGGAAGCGCGCGTTCCACGGCACCAAACGCCGGATTTATCATCTCTTGGAAGAGATGGGGACGTCGGGCGATCAGATTTGGCCGTTCGCCTCGCAGCCCTTTATGCGTTCTCCCGGACCGTTGGTGCTCGGCAAGACCGAAGAGTGGCATCTCGGCATGCACGGGATCCTCGAAGAGGCCGCTCCCGAGGAACGCATCGTCTGGCGCATCCAAAACGAGGGCATCGATGGGACGCATGGCTTCCATCTGTCCAGCGAGGGCAAAGAGACGGTGCTTGTCTATCGGGTCGACGCGATGCTCTCGGATACGGACGGGCGCTTGATGTGGCGGCGCTTCGAAGACCAGTTCGAACGATCGACCGACGCTCTTTTCGACAAACTAGCGCGGGTACTGAAACGCTGACCGCGCACCCGCGTTTTTAACCAAACATGAAACAACGACGGTTAGGTAAGGACGGTCCCATGGTCTCGGCGCTCGGCCTGGGCTGTATGGGCATGTCCGACTTCTACGGCCCGCGCGACGAAGCCGAATCGATCCGAACGATTCACCGTGCGCTGGAGCTGGGCGTAACGCTGCTCGACACGGCCGATATGTACGGGCACGGCGAAAACGAGCGGCTGGTCGGCAAAGCGATTGCGGGCCGGCGTGACGGCGTCGTTCTGGCGACGAAGTTCGGCATTGTTCGCGATCCCGACGAACCCGCAAAGCGGACGTTCAACGGCACTCCCGCGTACGTGAAGTCGGCGTGTGAAGCGTCGCTGCGACGGCTCGGGGTGGACCACGTCGACCTCTACTACCAGCATCGCGTCGATCTGGGCGTACCGATCGAAGAGACGGTCGGCGCGATGGCCGAGCTCGTGCACGCCGGAAAAGTCCGCTATATCGGCCTCTCCGAAGCCAGCGCGGCGACGCTCCGCCGTGCCGGGCGCGTGCATCCAATAACGGCCGTCCAAAACGAGTGGTCGCTCTGGTCGCGCGACCTCGAAGAAAACGATCAGTTGGCGGCCGCGCGCGAGTGTGGGGCCGGCATCGTTGCCTACAGCCCGCTGGGACGCGGTTTTCTCACCGGTGCGATCGGTAATCCCGACGACTTCGCGCCCGACGATTTTCGCCGCGGGGCGCCCCGCTTCGCCGGCGAAAACTTTCAAAAGAACCTCGAGCTCGTGCGCCAAGTCGGAGCCATCGCGGCGCGAAAAGGCTGCGCTTCGTCGCAGGTCGCGCTCGCGTGGCTGCTGGCCCAGGGCGGCGACGTCGTTCCGATTCCGGGTACCAAGCGGGTCGCGTACTTGGAGGAAAATCTGGCTTCGCTCGACGTCGAACTTTCGCACGAGGACCTCGAGCGGCTCGACGCAATTTTCCCACCCGGTGCGGCAAGCGGTCCGCGTTATCCCGACATGAGCTTCGTGAACCGATGAGCGCGACGACCGTCCCGACGGCCGCCCCGCCCGACGCGGTCGATTTTCTGGACGTCGCCGGTTTATTTTCGGACGAAGAGCGGATGATCCGCGACACCGTGCGCGCTTTCGTCCGCGCGCGCGTTCTTCCGGGCGTTGCCGACTGGTTCGAGGAAGGCACGCTGCCGCGCGAACTCGGACGCGAGCTGGGCGCACTCGGCCTGCTCGGCATGCACCTCCGCGGCTTCGGCTGTCCCGGCGCCAGCGCGGTTGCGTACGGAATCGCCTGCATGGAACTGGAGGCCGGCGACGCCGGCGTCCGCAGCTTTGCATCGGTGCAAGGCTCGCTGGCCATGTACGCGATTCATCGCTGGGGCGACGACGAGCAAAAGCACGCCTGGCTGCCGCCAATGGCGCGCGGCGAAGCGATCGGGTGTTTCGGGCTGACCGAACCCGATTTCGGCAGCAATCCAAGTGGAATGCGGACGTGGGCGCGGCCCGACGGCAGCGACTGGGTGCTCAACGGCACCAAGATGTGGATCACGAACGGGTCGATTTCTGCGGTGGCGATCGTGTGGGCGCAGACCGACGACGGCATTCGCGGGTTCGTAGTCCCGACCGACACCAAGGGGTTCACCGCGTCGGACATCCATCGCAAGCTCTCCCTGCGGGCCTCGGTCACCAGCGAACTGGTGCTTGCCGACTGCCGGCTGCCGGCCGGCGCATTGCTGCCGAAGGCGCGCGGGCTGAGCGGACCGCTCGCGTGTCTGAACGAGGCCCGTTACGGCATCATTTGGGGCGCAATGGGCGCCGCGCGCAGCTGCTACGAGACCGCCCTGGAGTACGCCAAGACGCGCGTGCAGTTCGACCGCCCGATCGGCGGCTTCCAGTTGACCCAGCAAAAATTGGTCAACATGCTGCTCGAACTCAACAAGGGGACGCTGCTCGCGCTGCACCTCGGCCGCCGTAAGGACGAAGGCCGGCTGCACCCCGCTCAGGTCAGCTTTGGCAAGCTCAACAACGTTCGCGAGGCGCTGGCGATCGCGCGCGAGGCGCGCACCGTGCTGGGCGCCAATGGGGTGACCCTCGAGTACCCGGTCATTCGCCACATGAACAACCTCGAGTCGGTGCTGACCTACGAGGGAACCAGCGAAATGCACACCCTCATCGTCGGCAAAGCGATAACCGGCCAGGACGCCTTCGCCTAAACTGCTCGGACTGCGTGCCGGCGGCTTGACGAGGGCCGCCGCGGCCTGATACACTGCCGAGGTTGTGGTCCAGGCCGGCCGCGGCTTCGCTTCGCGCGCCGGCAGAAGAAATTACCAATACGCCTGGGCCCGTGTCTTAGCAGCTACTTCACTCTCAGTAGGACGAGGACGTTATGAAGAACATCCTTGGCCGCAAGGTTGGGATGACGAGCGTTTTCACCGAGGACGGCCGGTATGTGCCGGTCACGGTGATCGAAGCCGGTCCCTGCACGGTCGTGGAGCGTCGAACGAAGGAAAAGCATGGCTACGAAGCCGTCGCTTTGGGTTTCGCTTCGGTCAAGAAACGCCGCCTCACGCGTGCCCTTGCCGGGCATTTCAAAAAGCAGGGCGTCGCTCCAGCGCGTCACGTGCGCGAGTTTCGCGACGACATCGACGGGATCGAACTCGGCGTGACGGTTACCGTCGCGGCGTTCGAACCGGGCGATCGGGTCGACGTGGTCGGCATATCCAAGGGCCACGGCTTCGCCGGCGGCATCAAACGGCACAACTTCAGCGGCGGCGGCGCGAGCCACGGCTCGATGATCCATCGCCAGCCGGGGTCCAACGGCGATACCAATGCCGGGCGCGTCGTCAAAGGCAGCCGCCGCCCGGGCCACTACGGCGTCGACCGGACCACGCTGCAAAACCTGGAAGTCGTCCGGGCCGATGCCGAACGCAACGTACTGCTGCTCCGTGGACCCGTTCCCGGAGCCAAGAACGGCCTGGTCATCGTTCGCAAGAGCGTCAAGACCGCCAAGCCGGCGGAGGCGTAGCGCGATGCCGAACGTTATCGATGCGAGCGGGAACGTCGTGCGCGAAGTCGCCGCGCCGGCCATTTTCGAGCGCGATTTCAGCCCTCAAGTCCACGTCGTCTATCGTGCCGTCCACCGCGAGTTTGCCAACGCGCGCGCCGGCACGGCTTCCACCAAAAAGCGCGACGAAGTTTCCGGCGGCGGCCGCAAACCTTGGAAGCAGAAGGGCACCGGCCGCGCCCGTCAGGGCTCGATCCGCTCGCCCCAGTGGCGCCACGGCGGCGTGGTTTTCGGGCCGCAGCCGCGCAGTTTCGTCGAGTCCCTCAATAAGAAGGAACGCCGGCTGGCCTTCGTAGCCGCGCTGGCCGAACGCTTCAAGAGCGGCGCGGTGACGCTGTTCGACGCGGCCGAGTTTCCGATTACCAAGACCGCTCAGTTCGCGACGCTGTTCTTCGGCGGCGCCAAGCAGGCGAAGGTCGGTCCGTCCACGCTGATCGTGTGCGCCCACGACGAAGCCCACGGCGACGCAATCGCGCGCGCTAGCGGCAACCTGCGGCGGGTGGCGGTGACGCACGTCGGCGCGCTCGACGTCAAGGACGTCTTGCGCTACGAACGGATCGTCTTTACGACCGGCGCGTACGATGCGCTCGTTGGTTCGCTAGCAGACGAGGGGAGCAAGTAATGGACGCACGCGATGTGATCGTAGCGCCGCGAATTACGGAAAAAGCGATGGCCGACGCGTTGCTCAATCAGTACACGTTCGTCGTGCATCCGCGCGCGACCAAGACGCAGATCCGGCACGCGATCGAAGAGATTTTTAAGGTCAACGTGACCAAGGTCAACACCGTCAACGTTCGTGGAAAGGCGCGGAACTTCGCTCGCCGCGGGGTCAAGACCACCGGCAAGCAGAGCGACACCAAGAAAGCCGTCGTCACCCTCAAGCCCGGCCAAAAAATCGAGCTGGGCGGCGTCAACTACTTCGAGCAATGATGCGTATGCAATCGGGAGCCGAACCTCAATGCCAGTAAAAAAATATCGGCCGACGTCGCCGGGGCGGCGGTTTATCACCACGATGGACTTCTCGGATCTTTCGAAGGTCGCGCCGCAAAAGTCGCTCCTCGAGGTCGGCAAGAAGCATTCGGGCCGCAACAATAACGGTCACATTACCGTGCGGCACAAGGGCGGCGGAACGCGCGCGCTCTATCGCATCATCGATTTCAAGCGCTCCAAGGACGGCGTGCCGGCCAAGGTCGCTACCATCGAATACGATCCGAATCGCTCGTGCCGAATTGCGTTGGTTCACTATAAGGACGGCGACAAGCGCTACGTGCTCGCTCCGCTGGGAATGAAGGTCGGCGACTTTATCGAATCCGGACCGGGCGCCGACATCAAAGTCGGCAACGCGCTGCCGATCAAGAACATTCCGGTGGGCACGGTCATCCATAACATCGAGCTGCGTCCCGGGCAGGGCGGCAAGCTGGTTCGTTCGGCCGGCGTTTCGGCTCAGCTGATGGCCAAGGAAAGCGAGTATTCGCAAGTCCGCATGCCTTCGGGTGAAGTCCGCAAGATTCACGTCGAATGCCGCGCGACGATCGGACAGATCGGCAACGTGGAACACGAAAATCAAGTGATCGGTAAGGCCGGCCGTTCGCGCCACATGGGCAAGCGCCCGAGCGTGCGCGGCATCGCCATGAATCCGGTCGATCACCCGCACGGCGGCGGCGAAGCCCGCTCGACGTCGGGTCGTCCCCCGACGACGCCCTGGGGACAGATGACGATGGGCAAAAAGACGCGTCGTAACAAGCGTACGACGAAAATGATCGTTCGCAAGCGGGGTTCGAAGTAATGGGTCGCAGTCTCAAAAAAGGGCCGTTCGTGGCCGAGCATCTCGTCAAGAAGGTCGACAAACTCAACGAGACGCGCGAAAAGCGCCTCATCAAAACGTGGAGCCGAGCGTCGACGATCGTTCCCTCGATGGTCGGACATACCATCGGCGTGCACAACGGAAAGACGCACATCCCGGTGTACGTTTCGGAGAACATGGTCGGCCACAAGCTGGGCGAATTCTCCCCGACCCGGCACTTCCGGGGTCACGGCGGCGATAAGGCGACGGTGAA
>DATCGB010000310.1:0-2335 GCA_036509155.1 Candidatus Tumulicola sp.
GGGCTCGGACAGCCCGAAGCGGCTTGCTGGAATAAACCGCCCTGGCTGCGGGCGTCGAAACAGCTCCACTGCGCGCCGGTCGTAAAGTTGTAACAGTTGCCGTTCTTGCCGACGTAACTCGAAATGATCGTTCCCAAACCGGTCGGAGGCCGCGAGTTCGGCCCGCCGCTGGCAAACTCGGCGTTGTACGTTGCCAACGTCTGCGTGTTATACGCCAGGCTGGCCGTAAACAGGTTCTTCGAACCGAGCTGATTGGAATAAATCGCGCCCGCACCCCAGATCCACGCGAGCACGTCGTATTCGGCCGGATCGGCGGCGAACGTCAGTTGGGCGCCGTTGGGGCCGTTGATCAGCCAGTCGGAATATTCGCTGTAGCCGAGCACGCGCAAGTACGAGTGATTGTCGAAGTTGCGCTGGTACTGCAGTTTTTCGACCGAGAACCCGACGTTGTTGCCGTCGCGCTGATCGAGGCCGACCAGCGACGGATCGGTGGGCGTTCCGCTGACGGTCGTGTTGTTGTACGTGCGGTCGGTCGGACTGCTCGGGAAGCGCCCGGTTACGAGCTGCGACGGATTTGGCGCCGCGCCGAGCGCGCCGTTGTAGTAGGTCGAGTCGAGGTAGGGCACCCCGCCGGGCCAGACCGGTCCGAGGGTCGTGTCGTTGTACGAGCTGTAGAACTGGGTCGCGATGTTGCCGGTGACGTAGAGCATCTGCACGTCGTCGCGGCCGCCGTCGTTGTGGTGCGGGATGCCGAAACGCAGGTTCATCACGGTTTCGCGATCCAGTCCGAGCGCCTGAAAGTACGAGGCTCCCGGCGAATAGCTCGCGCCGTAGTTCGGGTCGCCGGCGCACCCGCCCGGACCGCGGCGCAGCGCGCAGCTGCCGTCGGGCACTTCGTACACCGCGTTGTTCGAACGAATGTTGAGCGGATAAAAATACTGCGGATCGCTCACGCCGTTGAACTGATCGACGTACCGATAGGTTTGGTCGGCCGCGGCCAGCCCGACGTAGTACGAAAACAGCCGGTCGGGCGTCGCGCCGCCCGTCTCGGCCGAGAGGAAGTGATAGAACTGCGGGCCGCCGATCGCTCCGTCGACGACCGCGTATCCGGGGCTCGTGCCGGTCTTGATGACTTGGTTGATGTACCCGGCCAGTCCGGAGGAGTTGGACGTCGCGGGCGTACCGCCGGTATAGATTTGCACCTCCTGCTGGCCGAGCGCCGACAGGGTGACGATCGGCGCGAAGTCCGACTGGCGCACGACCGGCACGCCGTCGAACTCGTAGGCGACCTGATCGTAGTCGCCGCCGCGGATGTACACGCTTTGATACCAGCCCTGCTGACCCGAGGGAACCGCGACGCCGGGCACGCTGGCGATCGCGCCGTAGGCTTGATTGAGCGATCCCGAACCGGCCACCGACTCGGCCGCCTTCTGGCCGCTCGCGTTGACCGAGTAGACGTCGCTAGTCGTGCCCGGGCGCACCAAGCTCGCGGCGCCGCGCGACGTCACGCGTCCGATCGTCTTGAGCGCCGATGCCAGCGTAATCACGTACGTGCTCGTCTGATCGGCGAACACGGTCGCACCCGGCTGGGACGCGGCGGCGTAGCCGGCTTTCTCGACCTGCAGCGTATACGTATCCGGGTTGAGCGCGAGGAATGAAAAAACGCCCGACCCGTCGGTCGTGGTCGCGGCTCGTTGCGAAGGCGATAGCGCGATGACCGTTGCGCCGGCGATCGGCGCGTTGGTCGCCGCATCGACCACGCGGCCCCGGATGACGCCGGTCGTCGAGGCGCGGGCCGCCGAGCTGGCGGCGGCGATGAGGATCGCGGCAACGACGAAGGCAACGGCTGCAAATCGGCTCATTTCGCCAATCCTATCCTTTCTACACACTCGAAATCCATAGCTGGATTACTTTTTCGTCAACGT
This sequence comes from Candidatus Tumulicola sp., assembly GCA_036509155.1. Classification (GTDB taxonomy): domain Bacteria; phylum Vulcanimicrobiota; class Vulcanimicrobiia; order Vulcanimicrobiales; family Vulcanimicrobiaceae; genus Tumulicola. The sequence goes on from DATCGB010000310.1 coordinate 1,926, forward strand.
CCACTTCTCCGAGATCGCGACGCTCTTTCCGTTACCGGACAGCGTGTTGGTCACCGTGCCGTTCATCCCCGCGAGCGCCATACCGCTGACGGTGACGGTAACCGTCGCCATCACCGTATCGGGAACCGTCACGGTCTTGGGCGTTGCAACATTCTTGAGGCGCTGCGCGACCCGCCGGACGGGAAGGATGCCGTGCACTTTTGCCTTGGCCGGATCGATGGTGGCCGACGTGTCGATGCTCGCGCTGCCGGCCAGAGTCGGGCCGCTCGATGCCGTGGCCGTAGTCAAAGTGGCCGGCAGCCGCAACGGTTGGCTCGCGCCGGGCGGAAGGACTGGAACGTTCACGCGCAACGGGCCGCCCTTCGCCTTCGCGGCCTTGAGCTGCGAAAGCATCGCGACACGCTCGAGAA
>DATCGB010000311.1:0-6733 GCA_036509155.1 Candidatus Tumulicola sp.
CACCGGCCAGCAGCACCCAGAGAAATACCGTCCCGAACGAGCGTCCGCCCACGATGTACTGCGCGGGATCCATTTTGAACCGGCGGACGCCGAACAGCGCGAGCGCAACCGTCCCCAGCAGCGTCGCCGCGACGATCGTCAGCGCCACGGCCGGCGCGCTCACCAGCGTTTCTCCAGACGTCCGATCGTCCAAATGCAGGCCGGCGCGAGAAGCACCCACGCAACGATCCAAAACAGCACGAAGGGCAGCCCCAGGACTCGGGGCTCGACGCGATTGACCAGCGGGACCGCCACCGACAGCGCCGCAATCGGAATGGCCGCGAGCAAAACCCGCCAAGAAACCATCGCCGTGTAGTAGTATGGAGCGAACGTGGAACCCTACGATGTCGTCGTGATCGGCGCCGGGCACAACGGCCTTGCCGCGGCCGCGCTGCTGGCGAAGGCCGGGCGCTCCGTCGCGGTCTTCGAACGCTGCGACGAGATCGGCGGCGCCGCCGTCAGCGACCGCCGCACGTGGCCCGGGTACACGCTTTCGACCGCCTCGTACGTGTGCAGCCTGCTCGATCCGTGGCTGCTCGAAGAACTCGGCTTGCGCGCGCGCGGACTCGATTTCTATCGCAAGGACCCGTACGCGTTCACCCCGTTGGCCGACGGACGATCGCTGTTGCTGGGCAGCGACGGCGCGCGCAACGCGCGCGAAATCGCGGCCTTCGATCCGGCCGACGTCGCCGGTTTCGAGGCCTATGGCGAGCGCGTCGAGCGCGCCGGCCGCGCGTTGTTCGATTCGTTCTCAGATCCGGATCCGCGCTTCGAGCGGTTCGACGCCGACACCCAGGCGTTGCTGCTGGGCTCGGCCGCCGAGCTGGTCGAACGCTACGTGACGACCCCCGTGCTGGCCGCCGAACTCGTCAACGACGGATTGATCGGTACGAATCTCGGACCGCGCGATCCGGGAACGGGCTACGTGCTGGCGCACCACTTGGCCGGCCGCGTTCTCGGGATTCAGGGCGCCTGGGCGTTCGTTCGCGGGGGAATGGGCTCGGTGTCGCAGGCGTTGGCCGACGCGGCGCGCGCGTACGGCGCGCACGTCTTCTCCGACGCGAACGTCGCCCGCATCCTCACCTACGACGACCGCGCGATCGCGGTGCTGCTCGACGACGGACGCGAAGTTCCGGCCCGTGCGATTGCTTCGAACGCGCATCCGCGCACGACGTTTTTGGAACTGCTCGATCCTTCGGCGCTCGATCCCGCGTTCGCCGCCAAGGTAAAAAACTGGAAAACCGCCGGCCCGTCGCTCAAGCTCAATCTCGCCCTGGGCGAACTGCCCGACTTCACCGCCCGCCCGGGAAAAACGCCGCAGCCGCACCATCGGGCCACGATTCACGTCGCGCCGACGGTCGATTACCTGCAGCGAGCTTTCGAAGACGCGCGCGCCGGCGGCGAAAGCCGCGAGCCGCTGATCGAATGCTTTCTGCAAACGCCGACCGATCCGTCGCTGGCGCCGCCCGGTAAACACATCCTGTCGGTGTTCGCGCAGTATTTTCCGTACGATCGTCCGGACGGCTGGTCGGCGGCGAAACGTGAAGCTGCCGCGGATAAGGTCGTCGCGATTCTGGGGCGCTTCGCACCCAACGTTCCGGGCGCGATCGAACGCCGTCAGGTATTGGCGCCGCCCGACCTCGAATACCAATTCGGATTGGTGGGCGGCCATATTTTCCACGGCGAGCTGTTGCCGGGACAAATCTACGAAAACCGGTTCGCAACCCGAACGCCGATCGCCGGCCTCTACCTGTGCGGCTCGGGGGCGCACCCCGGCGGGTGCGTCAGCGGTTTTCCGGGAAAGCGTGCGGCGGCCGCGATCGCCCACGATCTAGCGGAACACGCGCTTCGAACGGGAGAGGTTGCATGACGGCAAAAAGTGATTTCGTCGACCAGGCGGTTCAGGAATACATCATCGCGCAGACGGTCCGCGAAGGTCCGGTGTTGGCCGATCTGCGGGCCGAGACTTCGCAGCGCAGCAATGCGATGATGGAGATCGGTCCGGAGCAAGGCGCGTTCATGCAGCTTCTCGCGCGCGCCATCGGCGCGCGTCGCTATCTCGAAATCGGCGTGTTCACGGGGTACAGCTCGTTGGCCATGGCCTTGGCGCTTCCGTCCGACGGCCGCATCGTCGCCTGCGACGTCAGCCGGGAATACACCGACGTCGCGCGCCGCTATTGGGAGCTGGCCGGCGTCGCCGCGAAGATCGACCTGCGTCTCGGGCCCGCACTGGACACGCTCGACGGCCTGATCGCCGCGAACGTCGAACCGTTCGATATCGCGTTCATCGATGCCGATAAGGAAAACGTCGACCGCTACTATGAAGCGGCGCTGCGGCTCGTCCGGCCGGGCGGCTTGATTCTGGTCGATAACGTGCTGTGGGGCGGAGCGGTGCTGGATCCATCGATCGTCGACGCCGGCACGAGCGCGCTGCGGGCGCTTAACGCGAAGGCCGGACGCGACGAGCGGGTGGACGTTTCGCTGGTTCCCGTCTGCGACGGCATTCTGATCGCCCGCAAGCGCTAAGCCGGCGCGCGGCTACCGCGGCGGATGCGCCCGGTCGAAGCGCGACCACGCGTCGCGGTCGAGTGATGGCGAGGTCGTGAGCAGCGCCGGCGACGGCGGGCCGGCCGTGAAGCACAGCCGTCGATTCGGATAGTCGATCGCCAGCTGATGGACGGTCGGAAAGTTCGTTTGGATCACGCCGTTATAGCCGTCGGGCCGTTGCGCCGAAGTGCACAGCGATACCACGTCCAGCGGGGCGCCGGCGAATAGGCCGACGATCGCGGTGCGTCCGCACGCCAGTCCGTTTTGCAGTTCGCGCGGGTCGGGACGGTAACCGGCTGCCGTCGCGAGCGGGCGGCCGAGCTGCTGCGCGGCGCCGTTCCATATCGCGCCGCCGCCGACCATTCCCGAATCGAGCACCACGTCGTCTATCCAAGCGCCGTCGAGCTGCAGCGAGGCGACCGGCACGTGCGCGCTTAAATCGACCGGCACGCAGCGCATCCGGTCGAGCGTCGCGGTCGTCGGAAAGAGCGTGACGACCTGACGGTCGCGATCGATCAAGGTTGGAATCCGCGCGAAAAAGTCGTAGCCGCACAAGACGGTGTTGCCGGAGAGCTTGGACGAAATCAAGGCCGGCACGTCGCGCATCGCGTAGCCGGCAACGTCGAGGCGTGCGAGCTGCGTGTGGCGATCGGCGTAATGAACTCCGTCGGGTGCCACCTCGTCCACCGGAGCGGCCGCGCTCAAGCCCGTCGCGGCAGCCACGCTTTGTGAAACCAGCATCGTCGACGTTCCCGTATCGAGCACGCACGCATACGGGCGCCCCTCGATCGCGACGACGATCGTCGCACGGGTCACGTCGAGCCGGCTGGCAATTACGATCGGCGCGTGCGCGGGCGTGGAACTCGCCTGCCCAAACGCCGGGCCTGCCACCGCCAGAAGAACGGTGAGGAACGCCGTCGTAAGGGTGCTTTTCATACGGTCGCCTGTAGCATACCGCACGCATGGGGGGATAAGTCGAGTCCTTTCATCTAATTATTAGCCGGCATGCGCGTGACGTGTATCGGCGGGGGGCCGGCCGGACTCTATTTTTCGATTCTGGCGAAACGGCGCTTCCCGGACTGGGAGGTGACGGTTCTGGAACGCAATCGGCCCCTCGATACCTTCGGGTGGGGCGTCGTGTTCTCGGACGCAACCCTGGGAAATCTTCGCGCGGCCGACGAGCCGACGCACCAGGCGATCACCCAGGCGTTCGCGCACTGGGACGACATCGACATTCACTTCAAGGGTCATACGATCGCGTCCGGCGGCCACGGCTTCTCTGGAATTTCGCGTAAACACCTGCTCGCGATTCTTCAGGGGCGGGCCGCCGAGGTCGGGGTCGAACTGCACTTCCAAACCGACGTCGAAAGCATCGACGCGTATCGCGACTGCGATTTACTGATCGGCGCCGACGGCGCCAACAGCCGCGTGCGCAACGCCTATTCCGCGACGTTCGAGCCCGACCTCGACCGCCGGCGCTGCCGCTTCGTCTGGTTCGGAACGACTCTTCCGCTGGATGCCTTTACGTTTATTTTCGAAAGAACCGAGCATGGCTGGTTCGCCGTGCACGCGTATCGATTCGACCGGGAACTGAGCACGTTCATCGTCGAGTGTCGCGAAGAAACGTGGCTCGCGCACGGCCTCGACGCGGCCGACACGCAGCGGACGATTGCGTTCTGCGAAGAGCTGTTCGCGCCGTATTTGAAGGGGCACGCGCTGATGACCAACAGCCCGCACCTGGGCGGGCGCGACTGGCTCAACTTTACGCGCGTCAGCAACCGCCGGTGGACTGCCGGCAACGTCGTGCTCCTCGGCGACGCCGCCCACACCGCCCACTTCTCGGTCGGGTCGGGGACCAAGCTTGCCATGGAAGATGCGATCGGGTTGGCCGACGCGCTCGCGGCGTCGAACGGGCGTCTCGAGGGCGCGCTAACCGAATACGAGTCCGCGCGGCGCATCGAGGTTCTCCGGCTGCAAAACGCCGCCCGCAACTCGACCGAATGGTTCGAAAACGTGGCTCGCTATGCCAACCTGCCGCCCGAACAGTTTGCCTACAGCCTGCTCACCCGCAGCCAGCGAATCGGTCACGAAAACCTGCGCCTGCGCGATACCACGTATGTCGAGCGAATCGAGCGATGGTTCGCAGGCGGAATGCCCATCCCGCCGATGTTCGCGCCCCTTCGTTTGCGCGGCTTGACCCTGCGCAACCGCGTTGTCGTCTCACCCATGGACATGTACAGCGCGGTCGACGGCATGCCCAACGACTTTCACCTCGTCCATCTCGGTTCGCGCGCGCTCGGCGGCGCCGGCTTGATCTTTACCGAAATGACCTGCGTGACGCGCGACGGCCGGATTTCACCCGGCTGCACCGGTATGTACCTTCCCGAGCACGTCCCGGCGTGGAAGCGCATCGTCGATTTCGTGCGCGCGTTCTCGGACGCCAAGGTCTGCCTCCAGTTGGGCCATTCGGGTCCGAAAGGGTCGACCAAGCTGATGTGGGAGGGAATGGACGAGCCGCTCGACGCCAAAAACTGGCCGGTCGTCGGTCCGTCGCCGATCGCGTACGCGCCGCTCAATCAGGTCCCGCGCGAACTTACCCGCGCGGCGATGAACGACATTCGCGACGCCTTCGTTCGCGCCGCGCGGATGGGTTTGCAAGCCGGCTTCGACATGCTCGAGCTTCACTGCGCGCACGGCTATCTGCTGTCGTCGTTCATCACGCCGCTGCTCAACGCGCGAACCGACGAATACGGCGGCTCGCTGGAGAATCGGCTGCGCTACCCGTTGGAGGTGTTTGCCGCGATGCGCGCGGTGTGGCCGGCCGATCGCCCGATGTCGGTGCGCATTTCCGCAACGGACTGGGTCGACGGTGGGATTTCCGGCGACGATGCGGTCGCCATCGCGCGCGCGTTCAAAGCGGCCGGCACCGACGTGATCGACGTGTCGACCGGGCAAACGTCGCCCGACGCCAAGCCGGTGTACGGGCGGATGTTTCAGACGCCCTACGCCGACGCGATCCGCAACGAAATCGGCATCGCGACGATGGCGGTCGGCAACGTCACCGATGCCGACCAGGTCAACGCCATCCTGGCTGCCGGGCGCGCCGATTTGGTGGCGCTGGGCCGTCCGCATTTAGCCGATCCCGCCTGGACGCTGCACGCCGCCGCGCAGCTCGGGTATTCGCAAGCATCCTGGCCGGTGCAGTATCTGCCCGGCAAGCAGCAACTTGAGCGGCTGATCGCGCGCGCCGCGGAACAGGCCGCCGCGAATGTCGTCTGAACCCCTGCCGGGCATCGCGGGGAAACACGCCGTCGTCACCGGCGGCGCGCGCGGAATTGGTCGCGGCATCGCGTCGCTGCTGGCTGCCCGCGGCGCGCGCGTCAGCGTCGTGAGCCGCTCGGCCGCGCCCGACGGCGGCGGTGACTTTTTTTGCGCGCAGGCCGACGTCGGGGTCGAGGCGCAGGTCGCGCAGGCCTTCGCGGCCGCGCGCACGGCGCGCGGGCCGATCGACATTTTGGTCAACAACTCGGGCATCGCGCAGTCCGCGCCGCTGACGCGCACCAGCCTGGAGATGTGGGATCGGATCGTTGCGACCAACCTGACCGGCACGTTTTTGTGCGCGCGCGCGGCCGCGCCCGACATGCTCGCCGCCAAGTGGGGCCGCATCGTGAACGTCGCCAGCATCGCCGGGCTCGACGGCGCGCCGTATATCTCGGCGTACTGCGCGAGCAAACACGGCGTCGTCGGTTTCACGCGCGCCATCGCTGCCGAATTCGCCGGCACCGGCGTCACCGCCAACGTCGTTTGTCCGGGCTACACCGATACGGACATGATGCGCCAGGCGATGGTAAATATTTCGAAGGTCACCGGCGCCGGCGAAGATGCGGCGCGCGCGCATCTGGCGCAATCGAATCCGGAAGGCCGCATCGCGACGGTCGAAGAGGTGGCGCGCGGCGTCCTCGATTTGGTAACCGGAACGCATAACGGCGTCGCGTTAGTCATCCCGGGATTTTACACGTTAACGGCGGCGGAGGCGACGGTTTCGGATCGGGAGCGGTCGTGACCGCGGCGGCGTCCGGCACGTAATCGAGTCCGAACCCGGCTGGGTTGGCGATCGGCGCGGGCGTCGCCAGCGGCGGCGGGCTGG
>DATCGB010000312.1:0-5504 GCA_036509155.1 Candidatus Tumulicola sp.
TACGCGGTACGTGCACGATCGGCGGAGCCGCTTGCGATACTGCGGACGCCTCGCTCGCCACGGCCGGCGTTCGCCGTTCGATCGTCACCACGGTGCCGCCCTCGGTGTTTTCGGTCGCGCCCTCTTGCGACGAACTCATGACGAGCCCGACCAGAAGCATTGCGAGCAGCGCGTGCAAGACGAGCGATGCGAGGGTGCTTCCCGCAAGCCGCTCCCGATAGCGTCGGTCCCGAGGGTCGCGTTCGAACTTCACGACCCGCCTTAAGTGCGCTTAACGTATCGCAGGAGCCTGCTTGCGCTTTCGCGCAAGCCAAAGCCTTCCATGGAACCGATTGTACAAAAGAGGACGAAGATCGTCGCGACGATCGGACCGGCGTCGCGCGACCCCGCGATCATGCGATCGCTGTTTGTGAGCGGCGCGAACGTCATTCGCCTAAACTTCTCTCACGGCACGCCCGACGAGCACGCCGAAGTGATTCGCAACGCGCGCGCCATTTCGGCCGAACTCGACATCCAGGTCGCGCTCTTGCAGGACCTTCCAGGCCCCAAAGTTCGAACCGGAAAACTTGCCGGCGGGGCAGCGTCGGTGCGCCTCGAACGCGGCGCGCGTTTCGTCGTTACGGTCGCCGACACCGCGGGGACCTCCGAAGGCGTCTCCACAACGTATCGCGACCTTCCCGCCGACGTCGCCATCGGCGACCGCTTGTACCTTCAGGACGGTCAAATTACGTTACGAATTCTCAGCAAGAGCGCGACCGATATCGAGACCGTCGTTGAGTTCGGCGGCGATCTACGCTCGACGCAAGGGATCAACTACCCCGACGGCACCCTCAACGTCGCCGCCGTGACCGACCGCGATCTCGAATATCTGCAGTTCGGCCTCGACCACGGGGTCGACTTCGTGGCACTCTCGTTCGTTCGCAGCGCGGACGACGTCGTGCGCGCCAAGGCGTTCATCACGCAGTCGGGAAAGCGCGTGCCGGTAATTGCGAAGATCGAAAAGCACGAAGCGCTCGACGACCTCGCCAACATCATCAAAGCCGCCGACGGCATTATGGTCGCACGCGGCGACCTCGGGATAGAAATACCGATCGAGACGGTTCCGATCGTTCAAAAGCGCATCATCGCCGAATGCAATCGCGCCAGCAAACCGGTGGTCACCGCGACGCAGATGCTCGAGTCGATGATCGGCTCGTCGCGGCCGACTCGCGCCGAAGCGACCGACGTCGCGAACGCCATCCTCGACGGTACCGACGCCGTGATGCTCTCGGGCGAAACGGCGATGGGTCTGTATCCGACCGAAGCCGTACGCATGATGGCCGAGATCGCGCGCGAAGCCGAAAAGGCTTATCCGCATCCGGCGCTGCGCGACCGGCGGCTCGAAGACGCCGAGCCGACCGTGGCCGCGTCGATCGCCGAAGCCGCCACGCGCGCCAGCGAGGAACTGGCAATCCCCTACATCGTGACCGGAACGACCACCGGGAATACCGCCCATCACATCGCCGCATTTCGTCCGCGAGCGCGTATCATCGCGCTGACGCCCGACCCCGTCGTGGCCCGCCGGCTGGCCCTGGTGTGGGGCACGGAGTCGCTGCTGATCGACGCCTACAACTCGATCGACGTCCTGCTCTACATGACCGAGCGCGAGATGGTTCGCGCCGGGCTCGTAAGCTCGGGCGACCTGATCGCGTTCACCACCGGCATGCCGGTCGGCGCGGGCGGCACCAACGTCCTAAAAGTCCACCAAATCTCGTAAGCTCCTATCGTTTCGCGGGTGCGTCGCGGCGGAGGAGCGAGCGGGCGTGTTCGAGCGCGACGTCGTGCGTTTCGCCCGAAAGCATGCGCGCGAGCTCGGCCTCGCGAGCTCGCGAGCCGGCTACTTCGCGAACCGAAATCGTCGTCTCGTTCTTGCGTTCGGTTTTTTCCAGCAGATAGTGACGGTCGGCCCAGCTTGCGAGCTGGGCGAGGTGGGTAACGCAAATCACCTGTCCGTCACGCGCGAGCCGGCCGAGGCGCGCGCCGACGGCCGTGCCGGTCGTCCCGCCGATGCCGGTGTCGATTTCGTCGAAGACCAGCGCGCCGGCGGCGGCGCGCGCGCCGGCGAGGGCGACGACCAACGCCAGCAAGACGCGCGAAAGTTCGCCGCCCGAAGCTACCCGCGTCAGCGCGCGAGCCGGCTCGCCCGCATTTGCCGCGAACAGGAACTCGACGCGCTCCGCGCCCTCGGCCCCGACGCTTTCAAGCTTTTCGAAAGCCACGTCGAAACGGCCGGAGCTCAACGCGAGATCGGGAAACTCGGCGAGCAGGCGTTGGATCAGCGCCGATGCGGCCGTCTTGCGCGTCTTCGTCAGCGCGGCGGCGGCGGTTTCGAGATCCTGCCGAGCCTGGGCAACTTGCGCCTTGAGGCCGGTCGTTCGCCGGTCGCGGCCTTCGTATTCCTCGATGACGGCGCGCGCCGCAGCGGCGTGCGCCAGCGTCGCGTCGATGCTCCCGCCATACTTGCGCTTGAGCCGATCCAGCAGATCGAGCCGCGCGTTGACGACGTCCGCCTCGCCGGGTTCCAGGTCGCCGGCGTCGAGTGCTCCCGCGACGCCGGCCGCGAGATCGTTGATCTCGCTCTGCAGTGCCGCCGCTTGTCGGGCCATCGTTTGGAACGCTGCGCCGACCTCGGCAATGCCGGCCAACGCGGCGCCCGCGGCGCCGAGCGCACCGGTAGCGCCCGCGTCGTCGCCCGCGAGAGCGTCGTGCGCGCGCCGCAACGCGTCGCCGACCCGCTGAAGATTATCGAGATACCGCCGGCGGTCGTTCAAGCGCGCGTCTTCGCCCGGCTCGGGCCGCGCCGCCTCGATCTCGAGCAGCGCAAAGCCGGCGTCGTCATATCGCTCGCGGGCCGTGCGCTCGTCGCCCTCCAGCCGCGCGAGTTCGCACGCGAGTTCGGCGCTGAGCGCGTGCGCCCGCGCGACCGATTCGCGCGCGCGTCGCGCGGTTTCTCCGCCGAAACCGTCGAGCAGTTCTTGATGGTAGGCCGGCGAAAGCAGGCGCTGGGCCTCGTGCTGTCCGACGATTTCGGCGATCGACGTACCGATATCGCGGACGTACGCGGCGGTCGACGCACGCCCGTTGAGCCGTACGCTCGAGCGCCCCGCATCGGTCACGTCGCGCGCGATCGTCGCTTCTTCGCCCGCGTCGAGTTCGAAACCGTCGGCGGCTAACCGGTCGCGCAGGGCGTGGCTTGGATCGAACGCCAGCGTGACGGTTGTTTTGGACGCTCCCCGGCGTACGGCGCCGGCGTCGGCCCGCGCGCCCAGGACGAACCCCAGCGCGCCCAATAGCATGGTCTTTCCCGAACCCGTCTCGCCCGTGAAGATCGTCGCTCCAGGCGCGAACTCGATTCGAGCCCGGGCGATCAGTCCGTAATTCTCGATCTCCAGGTGCCGCAGCATTCCGATGGATGCTTTAACGACGCGGACCCTTGATGGAAACGCCCCACAGCATTTTTTCCTCAAGACGTTCGAAGAAGCGCAACGGCGACGTCCGCGCAAATCGAACGCGTTCGGGATGGCGGCGAATCATCACGCTGGAACCCGGCGCCACGTCGGCGAGGACGTCCCCGTCGCACTCCAAATGCGCCTGCGCGATCTCAGAGTCGCAGCTCACCTCGATTTGCGATCCGGTCGGCACCATCAGCGGCCGGGAAAAAAGCGTATGCGGCAGAAGCGGCGCGACGCCGAACGCGTCGACGCTGGGAGCGATGATCGAACCGCCGGCCGACAGGAAGTACGCGGTCGAGCCGGTCGGCGTCGCGACGCAAATCCCATCGGCCGGAATGTGCACGATCTTTTCATCGTCGAAGCGCAGACCGAACGGAACGATTCGCGAAACCTCGCCTTTGCGGACGACGACGTCGTTGAGCGCGAAATATCGGCGCCCCTCGTACTCGGCTTCGAGCGCGACCCGTTCTTCGATGAACAAGCCGCGTTCGACGGCCTGCGGCAAATCGTCGATGGCCGGATCGTCCTCGTCGAGTTCGGTGAGGAACCCGAGCCGCCCGGTGTTGATTCCGAGAATTGGGACGCCGCCCGCAACCGCCAGCCGGGCGCCCCGCAGCAGCGTACCATCCCCGCCTATGGTGACGATCAGCGACGATTCCTCCGGCACGGCGCCGTCGTCTTCGATTTGCAGAGCTTCGTGCTGTCCGCGGCACAGTGCGACGCCGAAGCCGCGCGCGCGAAACCCGCTAGCGATCCGGCCGGCGATGGCGCGAGCGTGTTCGCGCGATACGTCCACGTAGAGCGCTACGAGTTTTTTTTCGATCGTCAGCAGCGTGGTCATGAGCCATGCTCTTCGGCAACGACGTCGTCGATTCGTGCGTCCTCGATTGGAACGCCCCGGTGGCGAAGCTCCACCAGGAACTCGCGGTTTCCGGCCGGTCCGATCAGGGGCGAAGCGACCAGCGCGACCGGCGCGACGCCGAGCGCGGCCAGCGCGTCGCGAACCTCGCGCAGCACGGCCCGATGGACGTTCGGATCGCGCACCACGCCGCCGCCCCCCAAACGCTCGCGCCCGGCCTCGAACTGCGGCTTTACCAGCGCCACGATTGCGCCGTCCGGCCGCAAGTAGGATCGAGCGCGCGCGACGATGGTGCGGACCGAGATGAACGACGCGTCGACGACGATCAGATCGAACCCGTCGGGAAACGCGCCGTCGTCGAGCAGACGGAAATTCGTGCGTTCCATGACGCGCACGCGAACGTCGTTGCGCAGCTTCCAATCCAGCTGGCCGTATCCCACGTCGACGGCGGTGACGCGCGCGGCGCCGCGCTGGAGGAGGCAGTCGGTGAATCCGCCGGTGGACGCGCCGATGTCGAGCGCGATGCGGCCGCCGGCTTCGATGCCGAACGCGTCGAGCGCGCGCTCGAGTTTGTCACCGCCGCGGCTGACGAAGCGGCGCGGGCTCTCGACCTCGATGACGTCCGTGAGCTTGGTGCCGCGGCCGGCCTTGGTGGCGACCACTCCGTCCACCCGTACGCGGCCCTCCATAATCAGGCTGCGAGCTTGCGAGCGCGTCATGCCGGTCCGAGCCGCGACGGCGGCGTCCAGCCGAACCGGGCGGCCCACGGCGGCTACGCGCTAGCCGCCGGCGGCTCGTCGCGCGTCGCGCGATCGATTTGCTCCTGCGCTCCCTTGAGCAACGCCTCGCACTCGCGCGCCAGCGTCTTACCTTCTTTGAAGAGTTCGGTGGCGCGCGCCAGGTCGGTCCCGGCCTCGAGTTCCTTGACGATCGCGTCGATCCGCGCGAGCTTCGCTTCGAAGGTTTGTGGAAGTGCGTCAGCCATCGTCGTAAATCGATTCCACGCGGGCGCTCAGCATCCCGCGCGCGAGCCGCGCCGCGATCGCGTCGCCGGCGCGCAGGGAGGCGGCGTCGCGCACGGTGACGCCGTCCTTCATCACGATCGCGTAACCGCGCGAAAGCGGCGCCAGCGGATCGAAGCGGTCGAGCTCGGC